>JAIOTL010000301.1 GCA_021106775.1 Planctomycetota bacterium
ATAAATGCGGTTTTAAGAAAAGTGCATAGTCAAATTTTCTAATTCTATACATTCTGATGGTTTTATTTCATACAGCGATTACTCTGGATTCTAAGGTGGAGAATATGGTGATATGAAATCCGATCTAGCAACGATTTTTGTTTTCATTGCTTTAATTTGGATGATTTTTATACAAAATGGAACAAAGTTGATAAATACTTTAGGTAAATAAACAAAGTTCAATCAAACTTAATTATACGATTATCTTACAGTAAAGGATTGTGCAATTTCGATTATTTCTTTGAAAAATGCTTAATAACACAACATATTCTCAAGACAACAATTTCGTAACAGTGCTACTCAAATTATCATATAAATAAATCGCAATTCTCGATTATTTCACACTTACATAATTTAAATCGTTCTATTTTCACACATTGACTATCTTCAACACAATCTATTTTCCACCGCTTATACTAAATCCAAACCAATCTCCTTCGTCTTCACCAAGAAATATTATTTCAGCTTGTGAAGAAGCTATTATTTGATTCCATGTTTTCCTACCGAAGAAAGTATAGACCCCTCCATCTGAATGGTATCTTCGGTCTTTATATGCCCCAACAAGTACATCATCAATTCCATCATTATTAATATCACCTGCAGACGAAACACAACAGCCAAGATTTCGATTAAAAGAATTTCCTCTGAGCAGTACATCAGCATTCGATGCATGAATTTTAGCATCCCAGTTTTGACAACCAAAAAAGAGTAAAGCACAACAAGTGATATATTTCGGTGCACCGACAATTACATCATCATATCCGTCATTGTTTACATCTCCAGCTGAGGAAACACTAATCCCAAACATACTTTCATCATCGTTACTAATCAGTTTTACATCCGCTGATTTGGCTGAAATAAAAGATTTCATGTTTTCATTTCCAAAATAAATATAAGCACTTCCAGCTCTTGTGCCTCCTTCATTGTTATTTATTGCGCCAATAATAATATCATCAAATCCATCGTTATTAACATCACCAGCACTGGAAACACTGCAGCAAAATTTATCTTGAGTAGTTTCGCCGTAGAAAGAAACATCAGCATTGGATGCACAGATTTCTTCAATCCAAATATTTCTGCCAAAAAACAAACTTGCATGACCGTAATTTCCACGTGAACCAATTATTACATCTTGAATACCATCGTTGTTAACATCGCCCGCATTAGCTACGTTATTTCCAAAATAATCTTCCTTCATTTTACTGATAATCTTAACATCAGCTTGATATGTAGCGATGAGCGAGTCCCAAGTTTCTCGTCCAAAATAGATATATGCGCAACCAGATTTATCACCACCATCATCGTCACCAGGTGCACCAATAATTACATCAGCAAAACCATCGTTATTTATGTCCCCAGCAGAAGAAACACTCAAACCGAAATTATCTCTTTTTCTTCTACCAACAAATTTTACATTTGCATTTACTGCGTAAGCCTGTGAACTCCAATTGTGCTTGCCAAAAATAATATATACGCTTCCAGAATCCTCTGTATTGCTATCGTTATATGGTGCACCGATAATAATATCATCGAATCCATCATCATTAACATCACCAGCAGATGCAACACTATATGCAAATTTGTCACCAGAACTGGCTCCAATGATTTTCACATCTGCAAAGCGTGCTTCAATACACCAGGTCCAATACTCTCTGCCAAAGTAAATAAATGCACAACCGGAACTCTCACCTCTATCATCGTCTAAAGGTGCACCAACAACGATGTCCTGAAATCCGTAGCCATTAAAATCTCCCTTTGTATAGCGAATCCCAGCAACAGTGAATGTGTACGGATTTTCATCGCTGTCATTATTCGCAATTGAAACAATTGCAGAGTGATATCTAGGTTTAGATGGGTCAAACTTAATTTTGAAAGTTGATGATGAACCTGGTAAAATCGATGAATCTGTTGATGTCTGCTCAATCTGAAACATCGGTGAATCATTACCTTTAATTTCAATCAAATCAGGTGAACCGGTAAGATGCAAGGTAGAAGTTCCCAGATTTTCAATTGTAAATTCAACTGCGGAACTTAAATTGTCATCTTCAAATTTGCCGAAATTATATTTACCATTGCCCGAAGATATATCATTTGAGCCTTGTTTTATATTCATCTCAGGAGCAATAATTCCCGTGCCTGTCACAGTAAATTTATATGGATTCTTTTCAGTATCGTTGTTTTCAATTGAAACAATTGCAGAAAATATTCTCGCAGATTTGACTAAAATTTTAATACTGAAAGTTGTTTCTTCATTTTTAAGAATAGGAGAGTCTGGATGCGAAGTAACCAGGAAATCCTCTGAATCAGCACCTGTAATTGCAATCATCGGTATGCCTGTGAGTTTCAATTCAGTTTTTCCATTGTTTTGGATTGTAAATATTCAAGTTGAAGAATTATTAACCTCAATTTTACCAAAGTCGAAAATTCCAGTTTCTGAAGGAATTTCTGTAGTTTCATGCAAAACAACTATTGCTGGTTTCGGATTTATTAACACATAACAACCGAAAATGTAAAAGAAAGAACATGCAATTATTGTGAAATATTTTATTCTCATAATACAAATTTCCTTTTATTAAATTCAATATTTAATACCCTCCATCAACACAACTACTAAATCCATCTAATTCATTACTTCCATTGAATTTTATATCAGCATTAGTTGGTTTTATAACACTTGCAAGGTTGTTTTTACCAAAAAAGATATATGCATTTCCTGACATGAAACCATTATCTGAACCACCTGTTGCACTAACAATTAAGTCTTCGAATCCATCCAAGTTGAAATCACCAGCACCTGCAATATTACGACCAAAAAAAAGTTGATGATCTGCACTATTTAAAATTATATCTGCATTCGCAGCATCTTTTATTATTCGATTAGGAGTTGAGAACCCTAAAAAAATATATGTTTTAAATGTATAAATACCTTCGAATATTGACAATGCACCTACAATGACTTCATCAAAACCATCATGATTAAAATCTCCAGCACAAGCCATAGTTCTACTGAAATTTTCTCCTTCGGATTCACCGACAAGTTTGACATTTGCATTGGCAGTACTAATAATTGATGATGGATATAATCTGCCAAAAAATATATAAGCACTGCCTGAACGTTTTCCACCGGTATTATCAAATTTTGCACTAACAATCACGTCATCAAAACCGTCGTTATTGAAATCGCCGGCATTTGATACATTATAACCAAAAAAATCAGTTCCAGTTTCACCGATTAGTTTAACATCTGCTTGAGACTTTGTAATTTTTGGAGGAGGATTTCTTCTGCCGAAAAATATGCATGCTGCACCAAGATGCTCTCTTTTATTATCTCGATCTGCTGAAATTATAACATCGTCAAAACCGTCATTGTTGAAATCACCAGCATTTGAAACTGATATAGCAAAATGTTCATATACTTCTTCACCCATTATTTTAACATCCGCGTTTGAAGCTTGAATCTTCGACGGTATATCAGCTTTTCCGAAGAAAATATGTGCACATCCAGAGCTGCATCCTCCTTCAGAATCTAAATATGCACTTGCAATAATATCACCGAAACCATCACCGTTAAAATCTCCTGCAGAAGATACATCGTGTCCAAAATAATCCCAATCATGATTAATAACTTTTTGACCATATATTGTTACATCTGCACTTGTTCCCATTATCACTGAAGGAGGATTCGATTTACCAAAGAATATGTAGACACAACCAGCTAATGCAGCAGATTGTTCATCCCAAATGATAACATCATCAAATCCGTCACCGTTGAAATCCCCAGCAGAAGATACAATTCTTCCAAAAAGATCACCTTCTTTTGCTCCCAATATTTTTACTTCAGCATCTGATGCTTTGATTATCGGCATTGCATCCTTTTTTCCGAAAAAAATGTAAACACACCCGGAACAATCACCATAATCGTCTACTCCACCGGCTCCGATAATAACATCGTTTATGCCATCGCCGTTGAAGTCGAATTTGGGTTCTTTTGCAATTCCTGTGCCTTTGATGGTGAAAACGTAAGGATTTTCATCAGAATCAGTGTTTGCAATGATTATTTTCGCAGTTTTTGTGCCAATGCTTGTTGGGGTGAATGTGATTGTGAAAGTTGATGAACCACCTGGCTCGATGGGAGTGATTGTTGATGTTTGGTCGATTGTGAACATCCCTTTGTCAGAACCACCAATTACTATCAAATTAGGTGTACCTGTTAAATGCAGCGTTGCAGTTCCGATATTCTCGATAGTAAAAGTGTATTCAGGACTTGTTTCTCTCAATAATATTTCACCGAAATTAAAAACACCAATGTCTATAGGTATGTTCTGAGTTCCCTGCCTGACGTTGATGTCAATGATTATGCCATGACCTGTTAATGTAAATGTGTACGGGTTTGCATCCGCATCATTGTTGGAGATTGAAACTATTGCTGAATATTCACGTGAATCTTTCGGCATAAATTTAATGCTGAATGTTGTTTTACAGTCAGGAGAAATCGGCGTGCTGGGATGCGCTGAGACAATGAAATCTTCAGCATTTGTGCCTGAAATCGAAATCATTGGTGCACCTGTCAGCTTCAAATCTGTGTTTCCATTATTTTCGATTGTAAATATTGTTGTTGATGTTTTATTGACTTCTACTCTGCCAAAGTCGAATATGCCAGTTCCCGACGGAATTTCAGTTGTATCCTGCTTGACAACCATCTCAGGCGTAGGATTTATCAACACTCCACATCCCGTCGAAACCACAAAAACCAGCACAAAAGCTATCGACAAAATGAGGG
>JAIOTL010000370.1 GCA_021106775.1 Planctomycetota bacterium
ATTCTTCAGCTTTTTCTCTTCACTATGCAGCTTATAAATTATGCCAGTTGGTTGTCCGTCGGTTTTTCCGTAAATCTCGCTATGTAAATAATAAGCTAACCCGATCATGCCAATCCATGCAAAGCCAGCAATTATCATAGGAATAAGCAAGTTCGGACCGCCTTGATTTCTTCGACGAGCCATTAATTTCTCCTACCGTCGGGGGGGGTGGTAACAGTGAAATCAGAATTCCACTTTTTATAAAATATACAGAGTTTATAGCAAGATATTTTCGTAATGAAAGCAATAAATATGCAAATTTCTTACTCAGTACAAGCAGTTTTATTCACAGTTTATTGAATCAATCAATATCTAAAGGTTGAATTTAAGTATAATCTTGAAATGTCATCAAAGTTAAACGGATTCATCATTATTGTGTTTTTTTGGAAAAAAATTGATATTTAATCTTAAAATTCGCATTGAATTGTATTTGAATTAAAATTGAAACCGATAAATACTCATAAACGTTATAAAATATCAAAAACTGTGATTATTTTTAATAGCAGAGGTAAAAATGTGTGGAATTGTTGGATACATCGGGAATGAAGAGGCAATGCCTATATTAATGAGCGGATTAACAAGACTCGAATATCGAGGATACGATTCCGCAGGTATTTGTTGTATAACCCCTGAAAACACCCTCGAAGGTGATAAAAGAGCAGGAAAACTTGCAACACTTAAGCACATTTTTAAGGCATGGCAGCCAAAAGGTACAATTGGGATAGGACATACAAGGTGGGCAACTCACGGCGCACCAACGCGCGAAAACGCTCACCCGCACAACGCACCAAACAACAAAATTTCAATCGTCCACAACGGCATCATCGAAAATTATGACGAAATTCGTCAAAAACTCATCAATAAGGGATATGAATTCAAATCTGAGACCGACACTGAAGTAATTGCCATACTCATCAACGATTTCATTGATGCAGGACTGAATTTTGAAGATGCTTTCCGAAAGACAATAATGCAATTGCAGGGTTCATGGGCGTTACTGGCAATAAACACTGATGAACCCGACAAAATCATTGCTGCCCGAAAGGATTCACCTTTGGTCGTTGGCATCGGCGATAATTGCAATTATTTCGCCTCCGATGTGCCTGCAATCCTCGAATATACGCGCTCAATCATGTATCTTATGGAAAATGATATTGCAGTTATCAAAAGGGATAGTGTACGTATTGAAGACTGCGAAGGTGTTGAGCAAAAACGCGATATTTCCCAAATAACATGGAACATGGAGGATGCGGAAAAAGGTGGTGAGCCGCATTTTATGATAAAGGAGATTAAGGAACAGCCAGCAGCAGCAGCGAAAACAATTGGTGCGTACTGCAATAACGGCGAAACGTTGGAATTCCCTGAACTTACCTTAACAACAGATGATATTAATAAGATTGACAGGATTATCATCGAAGCATGTGGAACCGCCTATCATGCAGGGCTTGTAGCGAAATATTACTTTGAAGAGCTTGTGAAAATACCCACAGAAGTTATTTACGCCTCTGAATTCAGGTATGCCAACCCTGTAGTTACTGAAAACACGTTGATAATTGCGATAACTCAGTCGGGAGAAACAGAGGACACGAAAAAAGCGATGCTTTTGGGCAAAAAACTCGGTGCGAAAACACTCACAATATGCAATGTCGTGGATTCATCGATTCCTCGAGAAAGCGATTCTGTGATTTACACGCTTGCTGGGCCGGAAATTGCAGTTGCATCGACAAAAGCATACACAACCCAGGTTTTGACAATGCTGATGGTTGCAATGAAATTCGGTTTTGAAAAAGGCACTCTCGCTCCCGACAGATTCGAGGAACTGAAATCAATGCTGAAAACTATGCCCGACCTCATGCAAAAGACAATTGAGTCTTCGATTCAATCCGTACAATCTGTTGCGCATTATTGCACGTTTGCTCCGAGTTTTATGTACCTTGGACGCAGATATAATCTGGCAACCGCGTTTGAAGGCGCGCTGAAACTCAAGGAAATTACGTACATTCATGCGGAGGGCTACGGCGCGGGTGAGATGAAACACGGTCCGATTGCGCTTGTTGACAACACTTTTCCGGTAATCGCAATAATTTCCAAGGGAATTGTGCAGGACAAAATTATCTCGAATCTCAAGGAAATTGAGGCACGCAACGGGATAATCATTGCAATTGCAACGGAAAACATGCCTGATGTCCGAAAACTCGCGCATTACATCGTAGAATATCCTGAAACCGAGGAAATTTTCTCGCCTCTGCTGGCGGTGATTCCTCTTCAACTCCTGGCGTACTACGTCAGCGTAAACCGCCAGATTGACCCGGACAAGCCCCGCAACCTCGCAAAATCCGTCACCGTCGAATAGCAGGCTTCCTGCTTTGACTCACAACACTAAAGGTAGGACTCAAGAGTTATTTGACCTATTGACATTGTTGAAAACTTAAACCAACTAGGCTGGGTGCAAGCATCCGTTTCTTTCGATTTTGTTTAACGATTTGTTAATAGCGGTTTTGAATATCATATTTATGAATTACAATAATAAATATTTTGTGTATTATGAATTTATAGTAACTGCAAATATAAAGGTGAATTTATGGCGAAACTTACTGAAGAACAATACGGAATGTTCATTGATTATGTACACAAAAAGCTTGAATTCAATACTGATTGCCGATTCTGCAATCGTTCTAAAATTGATAAGGATAATAAAGAACTTCGATTGCGAGATTTATTTTTTTTCAAGTTCAAAAGAATGTCTGATGGTTTATATGATCCAAATTCGACACTATTTACCTGTAATTTTAGTGCTCCTCATTTTGAAGATTATTTCATAATTCGAATATGTAAAAACTGTGGTCATCGAGAATACTTTGATTTTGAAGTACTTTTGGGTAAAACCTACAAAGAAATGCTAAAGGAAGTCAAATCCTGGTAAAACTGAATCAATAAAACAATTTGAATTAGCAAAAAAAAATGCAAATCGACTTAACGGGAATGGAATCACGAAAATAATATTGAATTTTTGTGAAAATTTACTTTAATTCAGCGAATCAGAATTTGGAGTGCAAACGTGGATATTCTTACATTAAATTGCGGAAGCTCATCTGTAAAATATATGCTTTATCGCTGGGATACGCGGGAAATCGTTGCTGAGGGGGTTGTTCAGCGCGTCGGCATCCCCGGTACATTCATCGAGCATTATGCAGCTGGCAAGGATGAATTCAAAATCACGCAGGATTGTCCTGTTCACACTGACGCGATTCAACTTATTATCGATACGCTTCTGGATTCTGAGAAGGGCGTTATCGCAGATTTAACAAGCATCAAAGGTGTCGGGCATCGAATGGTGCATGGCGGTGAGGTTTTTGCGAAATCTGCAATTATTGATGATAAATTCATTGAAACTTTCAAAAAACTGTCTTCCCTCGCTCCGCTGCACAATCCGCCTAATATCATGGGCGTCGAGGCTGCGAAAAAACTCCTCCCAAATGTGCCGCATTGTGCAATTATGGATACCGCCTGGCATCAGACAATGCCTGAGCACGTTTACATGTATGCGCTGCCTTATGAATGGTACGAGAAATATGGCGCGCGGCGTTATGGCTTTCATGGCTCATCTCTGCTTTATTGTTCAAAACGCGCATCCGTCTTGCTTGGAAAGAACCCGTTTGAGACAAATGTTGTGATTTTACACATTGGCAATGGCGCAAGTGCAAATGCTGTGAAAAACGGTGTTTCTTACGACACTTCAATGGGTTTGACCCCTCTGGAAGGTCTTGTCATGGGAACTCGGGCGGGTGACCACGACGCAGGCATTGATTTTTTCATGATGCGCAATGAGAACCTGAATGTTGATGCGATTGACAAAGCATTGAATAAGAAATCGGGTTTGCTGGGTTTAACCAAGAAATATTCTGACAGACGCGACATCGAGATTGCTGCTGAGGATGGTGATGAGAGATGCAAGCTTGCCATTGAGCTTGAAGCATACAGACTTCGGAAATACGTCGGCGCATACACTGCAGCACTTGGGCGTGTTGATGCGATTGTGTTTACCGCGGGAGTTGGCGAAAAAAGCCCATTAATCCGTCAGAAAACGCTTGAAGGGCTGGAAAATCTTGGAATTGTCATCGATTCTGACAAAAATAAACTCTCAAAAACCAGAAATGCAGAGTCCGACATCACCGGAGCAGGCTCGAAAGTTAAAATTTTCGTGATTCCAACGGACGAGGAAATCGTTTTTGTTGAGGATACGATTGCGCTGATTGAAGGCAGATACGATGTTCATACGAATTTTGAATATTCTTTTCAGGATAAAAAATACCGGAATCCTGCACGTGATGAGGCACTGATTGAGGAACTCAAGCGCAAACCTTATCTCGCCGACATAATCGCTAAACCCGAGAATAATTAGAAAATTTCACTTCGAAAAGTTTAACGTACGCAAACATCAAGAAGGATAGGAAATTTAAAAAGATTCGACCTGGAGGGTGAAGTTTTTCTCTATTGTCAGAACTTTGCCGGTGTCAATGCGCGAGATCCTTTTACCTGCAACAGTGTCGAAATTGCAGACAACGATGCCCTTAAGCGGGTTATGTTTGGAAAAAATGCGCGAGCTGCTTTTCGGCGTAACGATTTTGTGGCGTGGCATCACATCGAGGATTCCAAAATAAGCTTGCTGAAGCCCTGAAAACGCATATGAAATCTCACCATTGTTAATAATGAAGCTTGATTTTGTGATGTTTGCAGGCATATTAATTTTATTTAGCACCGATTTCACAGAATGCTTCAAAACCTTTGCATTGAAATCGTCGTCATTTTCATACCTTTTGACTTCCGTAAGTATCAACCCAAGAATAAGTTCGGAATTTGTCCAAACCTGCTTATCTTCGAACAATTCCAGGTTTATACTCTTTTTAATCACAAGTTTTTCGAAATCTGTAAGCAATTCAAATCCCCAGATTATCAATGCCCATTTGCCGATAATGGCAAGCTCCACATCCTTCTCAGCAATTTGAAATATTGCTTTTGTCTTGATAACTTTTTCTTCTTCCTGATTTTGAAGCGATTTTCTTATATATCTCTCAACGTCTGGATAGGCATATTCTATTGGTCCGGTCATCTGGAACGGATTTACTGTGATTTCTGTTATATTTGGCACTTGCAATAATAATGCTTCACTCATTTTCTTCACCCTTTTTTATTACTTAGTATATATTAAACAATATTTTGAGAATTATTCAATTTATTAAGGTCGATGACATGAATTATGAATTATTGATGCGTCAGGCACTTGAATTGGCAATGATGGGAAAAGGAACAACTCATCCGAACCCGATTGTGGGAGCTTTAGTTGTTGATGATACAGGTGAAATTCATGCAAAAGGTTTTCATAAGAAGGCTGGCGGAAATCATGCTGAGGTAAATGCAATTCTGGATTTGCAGCAAAAAGGGATTTCAGCACGAGATAAAACGATTATTGTAACGCTTGAACCTTGTAATCATCATGGGAATACGCCTCCTTGTACTGAAGCAATTATGGATGCAGGTTTCAAGCGTGTTGCTATTGGTGCAACTGATACGAATCCGAAGGTTAAGGGTAAAGGAGCGCAAAGACTCCGTGATGCTGGCGTTGAAGTCGTTGAGAATGTTCTTGCTCGGGATTGCCGGAAACAGAACCGTGCATATTTTTCACGAATTGAGCGAAACCGTCCCTGGATAATTGCGAAATGGGCGATGAGTGTTGATGGCAAAATTGCTACGAAAACCGGTGATTCTTTCTGGATTACCTGCGATGAGTCACGAAAATTAGCACAAGAACTTAGGGCGAATGCTGGTGCTGTCCTCGTCGGCACAGGTACAATCCTCAAGGATGACCCAATGCTTAATTATCGTGGAGACAAAGAACTTTTGCAGCCTGTGCGCGTGATTCTTGACCCTTCTGGGAAAACTAGTGGAAATCTGAAAATATATCAGTCTGAAGAAGGTGGACCAGTTTTGAGAATAAGGACTCAGCATGAAAACTCTTTTATTGACTCTGAAAAATATTACAAAATTGTACCTGCAAGGTTTGAAAATTGTACGATTAACAGCGTTCAGGACATTTTTGTCTCGGATATGCTTTGCAGAGGGAAGAAACTCCTTTTGCCAGAAATTTTGACAATTCTATCGACAGAATTTGATATTTCCGCGATTCTCGTTGAAGGCGGAATGACCACGATTACTGAATTCTTCGATGCTGGGTTAATTGATGAAGTGAATGTCTTCATCTCGCCGAAAATAATTGGTGGTAAAGATGCTTTCATGCCGATTGCAGGCGAAGGCGTCTCGAACATGCGCGACATTACAGAAATCAAGGAGTTTGAGCACAGAATTATTGACAATCAGGATATTTTCATGCAAGGCTTCATTAACACTGGTTTTTTTGCACCACAGTAATCATAAAAAAAAGGACATGCGCTTAACACATGCCCTAAATCTTAGGTTTTAAGGTGTTTAGGGAGATTTTGACTTTTTAATCTCGCCAGCATAGGTGTCCGTCTTCCAATCCGGACGATAAACATAAGGCTTCATAAGCTTAACGCTCCACGAAGTTGTTACATCAGTATTATTCTTCTTCAAATATTTTGTGTCAAACTTTGTCATTTATTGCTCCAACTGAACATTATTATAAGTTCAATTTAGGTTAAATCATTCAATCTTTTTTTGTTTAATCGTTCATTTTTCTCACAATATCTCTCAAAGATTCAATTTCATGAGTTTGTTGAAATAATTTCAATATAATTTAACATTTTCACGTCAGATTTACCTTTGATTTTTTGTATTTCGGAGTTTTTATGCCTGAAATTTACGTTATTCTTGCAAGACCTCAGAAACCGTTAAACATCGGCTCAGTTGTCCGCCTTGCCAATAATTTTGGTGCATTCGGCGTGCGTTTAACGGGTGTAAAGGATTTTGACAGGCATCAAGCATGTGTAACTGCGCCAAACCTTGAGAAACAGGTTAGCGAAGTACAATGTTTTGATAATTTTTCAGATGCTGTTAAGGATTTGAATTTAACGTTCGGTTTTACTGCCAGACAAAGGAAATATCAGGGCACGGTCAAATATTTGACTCCGAATGAAGCAGCACAAACAGCATTTCGAATGCAGGGACAAGCACCAAGGATTGGCATTGTCGGCGGCGCGGAAGATTCGGGTCTTCTGAACGACGAAATAAATATGCTTGATTATGCAGTTACAATCGCCACTTCAGAGTTTCAGTCGCTGAACCTTGCAATGTCGATGTCAATCGCTCTGTACGAGTTTTATCAGGTGTTTCATATCGCGGAACTTGACAAAATCAGGGAAAATTTCAATGATGAGCTTGCAACCCCGGAAGAACGTGCTCTAACGGAGCGTTTTATAGGCAAATACCTTGCAAATATTGATTTTTTCAAGGCTGAGAATTCTGATGCAAATTATGTTACAATTTCCCGACTTCTTAAGAAGATGACACTCACAAAGCAAGAAAACCGCTACATCCTTGCTGTCCTCAAGCATCTCATTTACCTTACAAACAATAAAACTGATAAATAGGATTCCCTTATATTTTTAATATATTAATTATTCTACTTTTATTTCCTTACTAATATTGTTTTCATTATTCCTTTATATTAATAATATCTTTATATTTATTATTGTTTTTCTGATAATATATATTTTGCCTTTCTTTATCATATATTTTATTAATCGTATATTTATATAAGAATAATATTACATAATTATTTGTTATAATGTATCTATTCTTTCTGATAATATTTATTATCTTTCTTATTATCATATACTTTCTATTTATTATACTTTATATATTATATTTTATATATTGCTTCTTATTACTTATAAAGTATATTACGTAAACAATAAGTGCATATTTTAGCACTTCCGATAATACCCCTTATGGGTAAAAGAGAGAATTGATAATCATTCTTCACACCCATTAAACACCATTTTTCCACATTTTGAAGCATAACAAACTCATATAACCCATAAAATATTTTCAAAAACAGTGTTTATTAACGTGTAAACTCTGATTATTCAATATATTCAGCATCTCATTCAAATTTTGTATTTTAACCAGCGATTTCATAATAAATGCTTCACCAATTTCAGGTTTCCCATTCCATCGTACTGCGTTGTTTCCACTGCACACGGTATGAAAAGAACTGGTTTGAAATAGTCTGTATGTATGCGGGACATAGCTTTGATTAATTGCTGAGCTGAATCCGAAAAATGAATGAATTTACTGCATCCAATGAATTGAAATTTCGAAACCGATTTACAGGTTTTGTATTCGCAGAAAGAGAATTATAGAGTGGTATGACAATTACAGTGTCCACCAAGCACCTATTCATCAGCATTTCCTATCATATGCCCTAAAACGCCCAGAATTGCCCTTAAAATTAATAATTATTAAAATTAATATAAACACATTCTCATACTTTATAAATTAAATTTTACACCCATTTCTGACGCCAGTAGTTTTTATACTTTATAACTTATAATTTATAAGTGTGCATTCGTATGACTTTTGTCCTTATATTATTGGGAATTATAGCATTCTATTCCAATTTACGCATCTTTGGGCATCGGGATATTGACGCCCTTGTCTTTGGCGCATTTTATCGCTTTTTCGTAGCCAGCATCAACATGACGCATGATGCCCGTACCAGGATCATTGGTCAGCACGAGTTTCAGACGTTTTTCCATCATTTCACTACCATCAGCCACAATAACCTGACCGGCATGAAGCGAATATCCGATGCCAACACCGCCGCCATGATGATACGAAACCCAGCTTGCGCCTGAAACAGCGTTCAACGCAAAATTCAACAGAGGCCAATCAGCAATCGCATCCGAGCCATCTTTCATCGCTTCGGTCTCACGATTCGGCGATGCGACACTTCCGCAGTCCAGATGGTCACGCCCGATAACAATCGGTGCCTTCACTTTCCCTTCGCGCACGAGTCTGTTGAACATCAGACCTGCTTTATCGCGCTCACCGTATCCCAGCCAGCAAATTCGCGTCGGAAGCCCCATGAATTCAACACGTTCGCGCGCCATTGTCAGCCAGCGTTTCAGATGAGTTTTCTCCGGGAAAAGCTTCATCAATTCTTCATCAATCGTGTAAATGTCCTGCGGATCTCCCGAAAGTGCTGCCCACCGGAAAGGTCCCTGACCTTCGCAGAATAAATCACGAATGTACGCAGGCGAAAATCCAGGATATTTCCAAGTTCCATCCTCGTTTCGCGCTTCTGCCTCTGTCAAGAATCCGCCAGCAACCGCATTCCCACGAAGATTGTTGCCATAATCAAAAGTTTCCGAACCACGCTCTTGAATTTGAATCATGAGTCGGACATGCTCCGCCATGCTCCCAAACGAAAGCTTTTTGTATTCCTCTGGGTTCTCTGTTCTTAATTTTAACGCATCATTGTAAGCGATGTCCGCGGGGACGTAACCGTTTAGCGGGTCATGAGCGGAAGTTTGGTCGGTCAGGAATTCCGGCACGATTTCGCGTTTTACCAGTTCGCGGAGTAAATCTATGATATTTCCCACCCAGCAAATACTTTTCGCAACACCTTTTTCCTTGTACTCAAGCGCGCGATTGATAGCTTTTTCGAGGTCATACTCAATTTCATCAAGATATTTTTTACTCAAACGCTTCTGAATCCTTGCTTCATCAACCTCCGCAGACAAATAAGTCGCATTGTTCATCGTCGCTGCCAAAGGTTGTGCGCCTGACATTCCGCCGCATCCGCCGCTAACCACCAGCGTACCGCGCATATCTTCGAGTCCGTATCTGATTCGTGCTGCTGCTGCGAAAGTTTCGTACGTCCCTTGCAGGATGCCCTGCGTACCGATGTAAATCCAGCTTCCCGCCGTCATCTGCCCGTACATCATCAGACCTTTGCGCTCCAGCTCGTTGAAATATTCCCAGTTTGCCCAATGTGGCACGAGGTTTGAGTTTGCGATGATAACGCGCGGTGCGTATTCGGTAGTTTTGAACACGCCGACGGGTTTGCCTGACTGCACCAGTAATGTTTCATCGTTCTCAAGCATTTTTAGGGTTTTAATTATTGTGTCATAACATTCCCAATTCCGCGCAGCTTTTCCCGTTCCGCCGTAAACGATGAGATTATCAGGGTCCTCAGCATTGTCTCTGTCGAGGTTGTTCATGAGCATGCGCATCGCAGCCTCTTGCTGCCAGCCCTTGCACGATATCTCAGTTCCCGTCGGTGCCTTTATGTTTCTCTTTTCCATAGCATTCTCCAAAAGTTTTATTACATTCTTATATAATTTCATCCATGATTTTCAATTTTTTCCAAATCACATTTTTAAAAATTCATATAAGTATTTCATCGCAGTATACATGTCTTATATATCTTTTATACTTCATTACTATATTTCCTCTTTATTTCTCATAATAATATTTATCATTATATTTTTACTTCCTACAGTTTTATTTACGTTCTTATAATGTTTATATTCTTATTACGATATTGTTCTTATATTATTTACAGTCTTGTTGTATTTATATTCTAATTACTTCTTTTGAAGTTTTCTATGTTCCTAAAAACGCAAAAAAAGCTCATTGAAGTGAATTTACGCAAATTTTTCGCAAATTTTCGGAATGATCTACATATTTCGTTGGGAGTTATAAATACCACCTAAAATCAATGCATTCTCACTCTTTCATTCGCAAGTAGTCACTATAAAACATTAATTGTCATAGCAATGGTCATCACAAATTTACTCTGACTTTTTAGTTAACTTGTTTATTCTTTTCGTATTCTGCTTTAGCAGCTCTTTCTATGATTAGATATGCCTCAATTGCAGCTTCAACATTAGTCTTAAACGCTTCTGTAACATCATTTTTTGAAATCTGTGCGTTTTCTAATGATGCAAAAGTTAACTCCTTTGCAAGAGATATTATTTGCTCAGCTTCAGCTTGTGAAATGTGTTCTAGCATAACATCCTCCATGAAAAAAGTTGCAGAGATTGTATCAAGTTATTGAAGTGAAACAAATAAAAGAAAGCAATATTGCTTTCGCAATAGGAATCTCAGTTTCATTAAGATAGTTCATGACGTTTCGATTGAAGTATGTTTAAAATCTTATTTCTTTTCGGGTCAGTGTTACAAAGCTTTTCAAATTCAACTAATGTTTCTGCTGTAAAGTGTATTTCATCCTCAAGTGCGGGTCTGAATTTCGTAAAATCTCTGTCTCTCCACCAATAATCAGCATTACTTCTCCAACTGGTGAGTGTCTCATGTCTGGTTTTTAACACTTTGAATTCATTGGGCATTTTGTTGGATAGATACAATAGTATACTTGCAACAGTTCCATGAAGCATACCTTTTTCAATTTTTCTCGATGAAAAACCAAGTTCTTCTTTAATGGTGAACAGAATTGAATACTCAAAGTAATAGAGCAGTCTGTTAAAAACCGCACGGATACCACCAGAAGGTGTTTTATTTATTATATCTTCTCTAATCTCAAGAATATCTGAAATGTCTTGTAGTATTTGTTTCATTACAATTTGTAAACCGAGCAAATTATGGACATTCTCTTTGTTTCATATTTCGAAATCAATTGAAATTCTTTATAGATAGAGCGAGAATCTTTATCAACAAAAAAAACTATGAAGAAATTTTTTGGAATTTCATCCGAAAATGATGTTTGAGTTACATTTATATTGAGGATATTGAAATTCTGTTTTACAAGAAAACGAAATGCTTTATAGATTTTTGGTTTAATATTTCTTTCATAGTATGTAGATTCAACATTGATAAGCTCAAGTCGAGGAAGTTTACCTGTCTTTTCTTTTGTACGTTCAAGTGTGCTCATTCAATCCCCAATCTTCTCTTTTAATATAATTATAAAACATATCTCACTAAATGAAAAGATTTTTTTAACAAAAGCGTCCAATATCCCAAATAAGTAAAGTCTTTTTATGCGGGTTGGAAGAGGGCGTAATCGATGTTTTGGGAGTCCTGATAAAACAGAAATTTGCCGGTTCTCACTTCAAATGAGTCGCCAACCTGAAAACCTTCGTTTTTCAATCTCTCCGCTTCGTTATCGATTTCTGACGTCTCAAAAACCAGAAACGGCACACCTTCCATGGGCGCAAAAACCACGAAAAGCTTGCTGCCCCCAAAATTAAAGCTGAAAAATCCTTCCCATTCCTCCACAGGTTCTACGCCTGTCATCTTCCGGTACTTCTCGCAAGTTGCAGCAACATCCTGCGTATAAACCATCAACCCAAACCATTTCGTCAGCATTTTTTCCTCCGCTATATTATAATTCGATAAACCTTACTGCCATTCCGTCGATTCCGGACGCTCTTTCACATAAGTAAACACTTCAATTGTATTCCCCGCTGGGTCAAGCACAGAAACGCCCCAATAAGAATCCTGCCTCCAATACGGCACATCTTTGAAAAGTTTTACACCCTCTGCATCCCGCAATTTCTCATAGGTTGCGCGGAAATCTTCCTCAGGAATAGCAATCCCCCATGATGTTGCATCAAGTTCGCCACCTTCCCAACCCGGTTGTTGAGCAAACTTCTGAACAGGAGTAAACTTATTATCAACGCGGAAGAACATCATCTGAAAACCT
>JAIOTL010000003.1 GCA_021106775.1 Planctomycetota bacterium
AGCAGCTCTTTGATAAGATCAAGAAGATGGCTTAGAATAGGATTGATGTGGACGAGTTGCAAATCGTTCACATCGCCAACCTTTTTTTCAGACAGGCGCTGGACTGGTGCGATTTGGCGCTTGTGACTGGAACGACGGTCATCAATGGGACCCTCGAGCCGATACTGGAGATTGCGGGGGCGAAGGCGGTCTTTTACGGGATCAGCATCGCGGGGGTTGCCCGGCTGCGGGGTCTCGAGCGGTTCTGTCCGCGATCGACGTGATGGGGGGTGGGGGGTGTGCATTTTTGTTGAGTCTGGTATTTTATAAAATTTGTACTAAGATAATCCATAAGCTTTATGTAGGATTACGTTTCAAGTTAATGCGCATGGTGTGTAGAGAACCTCGCCATAATCGACATGTGGTTTCACTTTTGACTGAGCATACAGTTGTCTCGCCGAAGGTAAGCCGAACGCGAAAACGCTATGTACAGGCGCCCTACTTAAGTGCGGGGTTTGGTGACTGTGAGATGGGGGATTCACGCTCGGGCAAAGGAGAAATGTATAGAAAACTATTTTCTAACTTCAAATGGGTGTTTTTTGTAAAAAAATATAAATCGCTTAAATACTCTTTCATTTTAAGAATTTATATAGCGAATTTATTGAAAAATTGGGGAACTTATCCAGACTATGGGGGTCAATAAGTTCATGTTCAATACAAGTGAAGAAGGATTAAAAAAAATAATCTCGAAAGGTGAATCGCAAACAGTTGAATTTAAGGAACGTTTGCCACCAGATAATATTTTGGCGAGATTAATAGTAGCTTTTGCAAATACTACGGGGGGAATTATTCTTATTGGCATAGGTGAAGCTGGTAAAATTACTGGTTTAACAAAAAAAGAGGCGGTTGTTGCTTTATATAGGCTACAACAAATTGGTATCACTCTTTTTAATTCAAAAATTGAGACTGCCACGACTCATATAAATGGAAGAATTGTTGTTTCTGCAATTATTAACAAAGCTCCTGAAATTTTTTCACCTATTTTAACCTCTTCGGGAGATGTTTATGTTAGAAGTGGAGTATCAATCACAAAGTCAATAGAAAAAGAAGTAGATATTTCATTGACAACTGGAGAAGAAATAAATGGTTTTGTGGCTATGTCTTTCAGGGAAGAAGAAGAGCCAGCTCTGGTTGATTATTTTGGAGCAATGAAAAGAGCCGTTAAAGAATCAAAACTTCCAATTAATTTAACACGGATTGATCTTTTGGAGGGAGATTATGAAATTTCTCAAAAGATTATGGATGAGATATTTAAATCAGATTTCATATTGGCGGATTTTACATTAAATCCACGAAATGTTTATTTCGAGATTGGAATTGCGAGAGGTTGCGAAAAAGTAGTTTTGCAGACTGCACGTCATGATACTGTTTTAGAATTTGATATTAGAAATTGGCGAACGATATTTTATAAAAATGCTACCGAATTAGAAAAGAAATTAAAAAATACAATGGAAGATGTTTACAAGGAAGTAATAGAAACGAAAAAAATCTAAATAGAGTATAGATTTAAAAAAAGAAGTATTTTATAATAAGGTATTCATTTATATGGTGAAAGAATTTGATGATGATTTTGAACTTTTTATATATATGGAATTAGATTCTTGGTTATCAGTTAATTATTTTGTATGTGATTCTTGTGTTGAAGAATTTAGAGACTTATGGAAAGGAATCAATATTAATGATGAATCTTTTCAAAGGAATTCAATGCCGTTAGATTGCTTATATACCGGATCCAAAAATTTACAGTTTCGTTATTCATTATCTGAATTTAGAAGATTTATAAAAAATATTAGATGCCCCAATTGTGGTAGTAATCTAAGTGATAACATTTGGCCTTATGACCTTCCAACCGGAATAAAGAAGCATATTAAGGATGTCGAAGAGATAGCCGAATTATCAAAAAAAGCACCATTTATGATTCTGGAACATCCCTTTTCAAGAAAAATATTAGATTTTTTAAAAATGATATTTGAAAATTCATCAGATCTATTAATTGATTATGATGTATATCGAAGTAGAATTTTAAAAGATCAAGAAAAAGCATATACTATTGAAGAATCTGGCAGTGTACCGGATTATTTAGCTAAAGAAGGAAGATTTAATCATGCGGGATATGGATTTTTATATGTTGCCACTACTAAACAATTAGCTTTTAAAGAAACTGTTTCGGATAATAAAATTCCTGTGTCAATGGCAACAATTAAAATTTTAAAAAAATTGAAAATTTTAGATTTAACTGATATTGAAGACCATGATAGTGATATTTATAGAACACTAATGGCTTCATCACTTATGTTCAATCCACCCACGAGCGAAGATTGGGATAAACCAAGCTACATTTTTACAAGATTTATTGCCGATTGTGCTATTTATATTGGATTTGAAGCTATAAAATATAACAGCATACATAGTTTTGATTGTCATAACTTAGTTATTCTTAGAGATAAAACTGATAAATATTTTAATTGGGATTCAATATATAAAATCCAAAAAATTGACCTTTACAAAAATACAGACATTATGTAGTAAGTAAAAAAATATGTGTCCGAATCATCCAAAAAAATTCCAAGGAGTTGAATCCCCGAGCACCCTCCTTGACGCCTCTTGCTTCCAGCAGGAGTCCGTCACTTCGTGACGTAAGTCTCCGCCTTGGCAGACCGCCCGATGCCCAGACCGTACCGGGGCAACGTCAAAGACCGGGCATCCAAACAGCCTGAGTTGTCCCCGATCCGGGCACAACTGAAATTGCAATCACCGGATGGCAAGCATCCGCAACAGACTTTCGCAAACACCGAAAGCCATATCATACGGACCGGAACCGCAGATACCCCACCCATGCACCAGACCGCACTCAGCTACGAGGCGGCAGCCCCAGATGGCGGCAGGCTGGCGCCCAAAAACGCCCCATGAGAACGCGAAGGCCCGTCCTTCTCACTGCGCGGGAGTCCCCGGACGAGATGAGCGATTCCGGCGGGGGCATCCGAAAGCGCACCCGGACTTTGCGATGACCCGATCGATGATCCGGG
>JAIOTL010000046.1 GCA_021106775.1 Planctomycetota bacterium
AAATTCGAAGACCGAGACGATGTTAAAGGTTATAAATACACATTGATGAAAAACTTTAAAAAGCAAATGTGGGTGCGAGAAAATGAAATTGAGGAAATTGAGGAAGAATCCAAGCTGAGTGCTTTACAGAAACTTGTCGAAGATTATGCAGAGTTGGACATTCTAGACCCCAAGGAGAAGGAAGGATTTAAATTCGTTACTGAAAGCATTGAAAAAAGACGCAAAGAGCTTGAACGTAATGAAACTATAAAGAATCTAAAGGTAAAACTGATTACAGAAATCGACGAAGCTCTTGTCGAACAAGACCTTGAAAAGATGCAAGCATTACGTCGGAAAATCAACCGCAATGAGGATGATTATCCAGAAATTTTCGATGATGAAATCTTTTGTGAATGGCTTGACAAACTAGACAATACAATTGAGCGTAGAAAGGTTGAAGAAGAGGAATTTACAACAGTACGCGCCGGTATCAAAAAACTTACTGATAGAACCAATGACATCGATGTTAAGGACAAATCCAAGATTGAAGACGTTCGACTACTTAAAATTGACATCGATGAGTATCTTGACCGAAATATGGAATTGCTTGAGAATAATAAACTCAAAGAGGATAAAGAACTTCTACTTGATGCAAAATTGAAATGCATCGAATATTTATGCACACATACTGTTGAGATATTTACGAATGATGATAAGGATAATACACCGTGGCAGCTTGAAAAGGCGTCTTCTTTCAAAGGTGCACTTTTTAATCTCAGACTGGAAAAAATTTATTCAGACTTCTCATGGAGACAACCTGCCAAAATCACATGCATGCAATATGTTAAAACAAGAAATGCCGAATATATTATCACCGGCAGCATTGATAAAACAGTAAGGTTGTGGAATTTTAGAACATTGACCGAGGTGCGGATTTTACGCAATGAAGCAGCTGTAACCGCGATTGCATACAAAATTACAAAAAACAATGAAATCAAGATATTCGCAGGTTTGAAAGACGGCACTATTGCTGTCTGGAACCCGATTTACTCCAAAGTCAACAATTACTCAACAATTCATACCGCTTCTGTTACATCAATTGTAGTTCTCAACAACATCGCCCTGAGTACAAGTGTTGATAAAAATGTCGTGGGCTGGAGTTACAGAGATGAAACCTTAAATCTCAAAGGTGAAGTGCTTGAGCCGGAAGAACTCACCAGAACCGGTTTATCGATTAAGCATCCTGATGTTGTTTACCAGGTTGATGTCAGTGCAGACAGAAATTATTTCGCAACCGCTTGCGGTGACCAAAAAGTCAGGATTTATAATATAAACGGTGCGTTGATAAATACAATTAAGGGCTTTTTTGGAGCGGTTTACAGCGTATCATTTGAGCCCACAGAAGGGAAACTAATCGCTGCAGGTGGAGAAGAAAATTCGGTTAAAATATTCAGAGTTGAATCAGGCGAATCCTTTGCTGAATTCAAAGGACACAAACATTACGTTACAAAAGTTAAATATAATGCTAATGGCAGACTTGTCAGCACCTCACTTGATAAAAATTCTATACTTTGGAATGTAGAAAAACAAGCACCTGAGATTGAATACACAAGTATTCTTCCAAGTACTGATTTTATTTTCACAAGCGATAATAATATTGTATTTTCGCAATGGGATGGCGGTTTCAGCAAATTCCGCTTTAATGACGGGCAAAAAATACCGGAATCTTGTGTTGGTCACAAGGACACAATTACTGGAGTATTTCAAACCCCTGGTGGTGAGACTGTAACGACTTCGGTTGACGGCAAGGTTTTAATCTGGAGCAATGAGGAAAAAGCGGAACCGCTGGAATTCTCGCTTGTTAAACCTTCTGCTGCTGATAGTGAACCCAGCACCGAAATCATACCTGTTACCGCTTTTTTTGCTGATAAAACCGGGAAATACGGCATTTTCGGTAGACTAGACGGGTCAGCATTTCTTGTTGATTTCTCACAGAAAAAAGTAGTCAAAAGCTGGGATTTGCCTACGCGAATTTCTGCTGTAAACATTGTTCTGCTTCAGAATGATGACTCAACCGAAGTTGCATGCATCATCGGCACAAAAGGTGGTCATGTTTATGTGAAATCACTCAATGACACTATTGACGAACGCTTTAAGGTTAAAGGGAATACCGTTTCGAGCATCGCAGCATCAAACACAGGCATTATAGCTGTTGCAGGTTATTCATCCGAAGTGGTGATTTATAATCTGCTTCTCAAAACGGTCGAAGGCACGTTCGACAGCGGTGCATCGAACTCGATTGTACATCCCTCGACATTTCAACTGACGGTAAAGTCGCCATTGGTTACAAAGAACAGAATATGGGCGTTGTCCGCGTGTATAAGATTGCTAATAAAATGCTGGTTACAACTTACTCAAACCTCGAAATATCAGTTGTTTCCCTGCACTTCATTAAAAATAGTTCGACAATTCTCGCAATCGACGGTTCTGCCAACGTAAAAGCGTTTATAATCAACGAAGACGGCAGTAACCTAGAGAATTTCAGCGCAAATATCGGGACTTGCGGCGATATAATAACTTCGACGTATATTAGCTCAGGTTTTGACAAGATTATTTTCGGAACTGCTCGCGGTGCAGTTTTATCGTACAAAATCGAGATGCCATAGAATTACATTATTATCACTAACCCCTGCAAAATTGTTCTTGGTTTCGCGGTTTATGTGGTAATAACCACTTCAATTTATTTAAAGTGTTGTATAAAATTGCTCGGATTATACAATTAGCCCCATGAAATACATTTGGAGGGTTTATGGC
>JAIOTL010000107.1 GCA_021106775.1 Planctomycetota bacterium
AGGATTTATTTCGCAGCATTTTATATACCCGCTTGCATACACCGGCATTGACAAACGCAATAACCCTCGCGTTGGCATTACCGCTTTCAAGATTTCAGTTGATGACTGGTTTATAAATCGTTCTTATGTTACGTACGGGCAGGTTTCAGAGCATATTTTCTTTGATAATACGTGGGGTACCGAGTTTGAGTTTCGTTTTGAGATGTTCGGGCAGACTGCACATTATGTTGCCAGTTTATTCTTCTGTGACACCGAACAATCCTGGACGCATCACGTTTCTGCGGGTGGCTCAGGGCAGATTACGCAGCCTTTGCCGATTTCAGGTGTATTTTTGTTCGCAATGGCGTCGGTTACGGAAAAGCATCTGGTTTCTGAGATGTTCACGCCTGTTTACAGCCATTTCGCAGGTGGTTTCACTGTTGCGTTTGACGGTAAAAGTCCTGATGAATCGAGAACATATTTCGGCTTTGGATATTCATGGGCGAAACCGCTTATCCGTTACGGCACAACGCCTGAGCAGGTTATCGAGACTTTCTGCAGATTCTCGATTCGCGACAGAATTCAGCTTACGCCTGACATGCAGTACATCATTAACCCGAACGGAAGCGAGCGGGAAGACCGCGATTGGCTCTTCATCTTCGGCTTCCGCCTCCACATCATCTTTTAATGTACGCAAGCGTACTTTTCGATGGTCATTGAGTTGACAACGTTAATCTTTCACGTTGTAAGCAAGTTTGCAATTGTCATTCCCGCAAAAGCGGGAATCCAGAACATTTATCCACTGAGAACACAGCAATGAATTGTCATTCCCAACTTGATTGGGAATCCAGTTCTTTCCACAGAGCCACAGAGAACACAGAGTTTAAGAATTAAGAATTTTTACAACGAAAAACACGAAAAGCTCGAAAAGCCTTATCTTGAATGGAGTATTCTTGATTCTACGGTCGCTTTCGCTCACTAAGAATGACAAATAGAGTTGGTTATCTGAAAATGTCGTAAATCTTAGTCGATGACGAGTTCCTGCAGGCTGCCATGCTGATCCATTACCTCATCCTCAGTCATACCAGTTTCTCTAAGAATCTCCGTTGAGGCATCCTTGCCAGTTTCCTCATCCCGTGCGTAGATATTCACACGACCGTTCATATCATATTCGTAACTCACTCGAATAAGGCTACCCTTCAAACGATTGGTAGGTAAATCGCTGACTCGAAGCGTACCAATCATTGTGCATTCATCAACATCGACTGATGAACCTTCAACAACCTGAACCTCGACTGAAACCTGATTATCGTATGCTGTCTGGAAAAGCTTTTCAGTTCGTGCAGGCAATTTCGTCTGCGCAGGAATCATTATCACATTCTGACGCTCATTATTTATTATTGTAACGATGCCAAGTGAATGCGAATTGACGTTTTCAACAACCAAACCCTCAAGCAAGCCGACAACTTCGGGAGATATGGTTTCTTCTGGAATTTCCTCGCCTTTTTCCTGTGCTTCCTTAACGGTTAATAAACCTGCGTAGTATGCGGCACCGAGAGAGACAACTTCATCAGGATTAATTTCAATATTTGGTGCTTTTCCGGTAACCTTCTCAAGCATGTCACGTACCATCGGAATCCTCGTCGAACCGCCGACACAAAGCACTTCATCAATATTATCCCAGGTTATATCAGCTTCATTCAAAACTAATCCCAGATATGTTTCCGTCTGCTCAATCAACGGGCGAATCAATTCCTCAAACTGTTTGCGCGTAACTTCGACCTTCATCGAATTTCCCTGACACTGAACCAGGATGCGCACGCTGTCTTTTCTGGAAAGTGTTATTTTCGCTTCCTCACATTTAATCTGCAAATCCTGCAACGAATCCAAATCATCGCGTGGGTCTATGCCGAATTCATCAATAAAATTCTCAGAAACATAATTTATCAGCTCATCATCAAAATCTTTACCGCCAAGTTTACGCTCGCCGTCAGTCGCCAAAACCTCGATATTTTTCCCATGAATGTTGATAATTGTTACATCAAAAGTACCGCCACCGAGGTCGTAAACGAGGACGGTTTTCGGTTCGCCATCTTGATCCATGCCGTAAGCAAGGGCAGCAGCGGTCGGTTCATTCAAAGTTGCAATGACATTAAGCCCTGCAATTTTACCCGCATCTTGTGTTGCTTTTCTCTCGGTATCGTTGAAATATGCAGGTACGGTGATAACCGCGTCTGTTATTGTGCCAGGCTCGAAGTTAAGGACTTTATCTGCATCACCGACGAGTTTAAGCATAATAATTGCTGAAAGTGTTTCAGGTGTGTAATCCGTACCACGAATTGGGAAAAATCTGTCTGGATCACCCATATATCTTTTAACGAATTGAACAACATTTTCAGGGTCGGCAACCGATTCATTTTTTGCAACTCGACCGACAATAATCTCATCCTCACCAAAATAAATTACAGATGGAGTAATTCTTTCATTGTCAATGTTGGGTACGATTTCCGGCTTGCTATGCTCGTCGAAGTGAGCAATTGCAGAATAAGTAGTACCCAGGTCAATGCCGACAATGTGTTTCTTTTCCATATTTGAACTCCGTTTTACCTTTTAAGAAAATATTCATTCATCAAATTTATCATAAATGAAACCAATTTTATATTTTAATCTTTGCCTTCGTAAATGTAAACCGAAACTTCCTGAGGTCTTACAATCTGAGAACCGTGAATAAAGCCGATTTTAAGAATTTCTACAACTTCTCTGTCTTTTTCCTTGGAATCGGTGATTACTCGTTTGACGGATTTTTGGAAATTCCTGTCAAAAATTTTCGGAGCTTCGGAGATTACGTCAATATCATTACGGTATAAAATCTCGATTACTAAATCACTTATCAATTCAAGCTTATTATCGGTTTCTTCTTCGCTTGAGCCGTTGTTTTCCTGCGATAACATCTTCTGAATATCATCATTAAGTCGAATTAAGTCCAAAAATATTGGTTTTTTAGCATTTACTAGAAAATCATCTTTGTATTCCTGCATAGACTCATAAAGCTTGTCGAATGCTTGGTCCTTTGCTTTATCATTGAGAAAGCGCTTATTAAAGGATTCAGTAAGTTTGTTTAAATGAACTTGGAACATATTCATGCGCTTGGCGATTTCCTGAATATAATTATCAACAGTTTGAATGTTTGCTTGCAAATCGTTGAACAGGCTGGTGGATACTTTAACATTTTTATCAACTGAAGTTTTAGCAAGCGTAATAATCTTCTCGCTGAATCGCTTCATAAGGTGCAACATATCATCAAGAGAAAGTGGTTTAATATCAACGAATTCTTTTGGTTCAATGACTGCTTCAGTCTTAAAATCTGTATCCGAAATGGATACTGAATTGATACCATCAGCAATCGATTTAGTTGTGTTTTTATCGATAGTGAGTTTTTCAGTTGATTTTTTACTCTCAGCAGCGTCTGTTTTGACTTCTGAACCTTCAGTAACACTGTCATTCGATGCGTCAACATCATTGACATCAGAAACCTTTAATTGAGTTGTGGATACAGAACTTACAGCGTTTGCACCCGCGATATCTGCTGTGTTTTTCTTGGAATCGATATTAGACGCCATTTCTAGTTCATCTAAAATTTTAGGGTCAAGAGAATTGAATTCATCAACAAGGTTTTGCGTGATTTCTTGAATCGAGTGTATTTTCGATGAAATCTTTTCTTCTGCCTTTTTTCTGAAATCTTCAGCTAAAACTTTCACAACCGGTAATTCATCCTCGGAATCGTATAATCTCTGGAATGGATGGTCTTGCCCGTTATTGTCTTTGACCTGTTTTTTATCAACGGAGTTTTTTTCGGAAATTTTCTCGTTAATTTCTTGAATTTCATTATTGTTGTTGTTGAAGAATTCTTTCAGTTCTTCTTTTTCTTGTTCAAGCGTTTTCAATTCATTAAACAGCATTTTATTGTTTTTATCGTTTGCAAGCCTATCTTTGAGGGCTTCAATTTTAATTTCCACTGTATCGATTTTATTAAACAAGTCTTCAGATTTCTCGGAAAGCTTAATTTTTTTGGTTTCGAACTCAGTTGTTTTCTTTTTACTTTTATTATTTTCAGTATTTTCATCGCTAACCATTATTATCTCCCAATCCAATAGTAATAACGTTAAAAATATAGGAATATACAGAATATATTAGCGAAATTTATAATTCTCTACAAGT
>JAIOTL010000443.1 GCA_021106775.1 Planctomycetota bacterium
GATCGCCGTCCTTGTCATACAATTTCTGCTTGCCAAGCCGAGAAATCACAATTCTGATGTAGTGAAGTCTTGTAAGCTTCGCTTTTTCCTTCTGTTCCGGCGTGCTCGCATCACGGTCAGCGATGAATGCTTTTTTCGCCATGGTGATAATCTTTTCTGCTTTTGGACGATATTCTTTCGCTTTGGTAATCGTTGTTACAATTCGTTCATGTGTCAGAAGCTGATTGATTAAATTCTTTTCAATTGCCTTGCGATGACCCAAATGTGAGCCAATCTTTCTTCCTTTGACCTTATGTCGCATATTTTTCTCCTTGTGTTGTATCGATCGGGAACTAATGGGAATACGACTTCCCAAAAGCCGCGCGACTGAATCGCAGATTTTATCAGGTGACAGTCCGGTTGCAACTTCTTTTTGATGAAAATCCACAAATCGCAATGTTTTTCTTAATCAACAACAACTATCCAAAGGGTCGGCGATGATAAATGTACCATTCGAACAGAATCAGCAAAAGAGCGAAAATGAGCATGTATTTCCAGTATTCTCGTGTACTTTTCAGGTCTTCAATACGAACAGTTCCAGAACCGCCCTTAAAACTCAGGTTTTCTCGTGTACTGATATTGCTTTCATCAAAATTTAATAAGGAAACCGCCAGCATTTTCGATTCATTGCCAACGGAAAGTTTGTATACCCCAGATTCACTCAATTGCCCAAGATGCCAATATCGGTCATTACCGAGAATCACGTTTTTCCGTTCACCACGAGGTGACATCAATTTTGCACTGTCATCTTCTACCTCAGCAAATATCGAGCAGGTTTCACCCGTTCGGTACACATATTTATCATGTCCTTCTTCGGTTCGGGTAAGATAATTTATAATATTGTTGAACAAAAGCGGAAACGAAGGCTGCATAGGCCAGGTGCTGTCATAAACGTCAAAGCCAAACACTACAATTTTCAAGCCTTTTTGAGTGTAAAGGGCAACAAGCGGTGTTTCTTCGCTGTCGATAATGATTTTAGCACTTGTTGGAATTTTCAGTTTCGGTGCTTTCTTTATGAAAACGTTGGAAAAATCGATGTAATTGAGCAGCGGATGCTGTGTCGGTGGTTTCGGCTCAGGTGCGTCAACAAGTTCTTCGATGTTTAATGACCAGTTCGAAAGCGGCGGAACAGCACCCATAAACACATGATTGCCTGCCTTCATCCGCTCTGGCGAACACATATCAAAAATGACAAGGTCATAATTATTCGCAGCATTATTATAAAGTTTCAAGCCGTTATCGACATCGACAGATTCCGCCTGCACGGTGATTTCATGAAATGCCGATGATGCCACGCTGAGCAATCCCGTTAAAAAATCATTTCCATTGGAGATAAGTAAAATTCTAACTTTGCGTGGTTTAGGCAGGATTAATGTTGCCCGATTATCAAGCATAAACTGATCTTGTCGCAGAATATTCGCTTCAACAATGCCTGAGCTCAATCGATTATCAGAAATCGTGAAAAACTCGTCTTTCCCAGAACCAAGACTGAATTTTTTCGCGTCAATAAGTTTATCCTCGTGTTTGATTTCCAAAATCCCTTCCGCAGATTCGTTGCCGGCGTTGAAAACAGTAATTGTCAGGTCATATTGACTGCGAGACATAGGGCTTATGCGTGCTGCAAGGTTTGATATACCCACATTGTCAAATTCCTTGCCGATTCTCACAAAACGCAGGTTCATCTTGTTAAAACGTACTGGTATTTCCTCAGGCTGAAATCTACCGTCGCTGACTATTGAAATCTCTACATTTTCATGTTTAAGCGACAAAGATTCAGCCAGATTCAAAGCTTCGGAGATGTCTGTTGGATTATCAGTCGGTTTTACACGGTCGAGGGATTCGAGGAACTTGGTTTTCTCTGCAGTAAAAGGTGATGCAAGATGCGCGCGTGAATCAAAGGTAATTAGTGCAATCAGTTCATCGTGTTTGATGCCGGCGATTGCTTCCCTGATTTTGTTACGACTTATCTCAAAACGGGACTTGTCGAATTCTCGTTCAATGGTTTTCATGCTTGCGGAAACATCGAGCAGAAAGATTCTGCGGTTTCCAATGGATTTCTCTACATCATTTGCCGGTCTCGCAAGCGCAAGTGTCAAAAAAAGTAAAATGAGCAATTGGATAAATAACAGTAAAGAACGTTTGAGCCTCTGAAATGGAGCGTTTACGCGCATATCTTCAATCGTTTTTTCCCAAAGAAGTGTTGAACTGACATATCTGGGTGTTCGTTTCAGCTTTAGAAAGTACAGCACTATTATCGGAATTGCGATAAACAAAAGCCATAGATATTCAGGTGCCAGCAACTTCATATTATACTCGTTTTATTTCAAATCTTTCAGCAACAGCCATATTTCTTTGTTATACGGATGATTTTTACGTGCTTCGGTCAACTCTTCTCGTGCAAGTTGTTTCTTCGCCTGAGCAATATACATTTTAGCGTTGAGAAGCATAACATCGGCATCATCGAGAAAATTCTTATCGAGAATACTCATTGTTTTTCGTGCATCAGAATATTTTTTCATGTGAATCATCGCCATAGCATAAAGTTTCAGGTAGTCTTTAAGCTTGGTGTATTCTTCCACAACATTCTCAAGTAAACGCAGCATGATTTTTATGTTACCTCTTTGTTTTGCCTTTATCGCTGCAGCAATACATGCCCAAGCTGAGCGAGGATTAACGATTAAAGCTTCTTTAAAAGAATCACCAACGGGTTTGGATTCATCTACGATATATTCTTTCAATGAGAGAAGCCCAAATAATTCCGCATAATAAATGCTGAACCAGTTCCACTCATCAGCTCTTATAGGAACGTGAAACCGCCATTCTATCTTGCTTTTCACCGATTTCGGTAGTTTCCCCAAGTATTTATTCATCTCAGAATAATCTTTCACCGAGAGCAGAAACAATGGAATCGTCAAAGCTTTGATAATATCGGTTTCCGGCTTGATGTATTTAAATGCGAGTTCGGAGACGTATCTAGGTGATAATTCACTCCATTTAAGCTCAATAACTTCGTCACTTACGCGAATTTTAAGAGAATCACTATCTGTTGAAACTATGCGACCTTCAAGAGTTCCTTTGTCCAGAGTTTTTATCTCAGTTTTTTTGTTCTTTATCTCAAATGTTTTGAAAATCTTGTTAATTACAACATCCTGGAAGTATGTTATCGATTGTAAGTCTCGTTCAATGAGTTTCAGAACAGGCAAAACATACGTATATTTCGAACAGTCTTTTATCTCCTTGGTTACGTCTTTCAGCACGTTGTCAGCAAAAGAATCATAAGATTTAAGCGGAACAAGTCTTGTCTTGAGAATATTGGTAAGCCGGGTAGCAAAATAAGTTTGCTTTCTTTGTTCTTCTGCTTTCTTTGCCAGTTCTCCATTTACTTTACGATTAAACTCTTTTTGAACTTTTTCCTTAAGCTCTTTCAACTGAACATCGAATATGGGGTCACCGATTTCCTCAGTATTTTCAAGCACTTCAAGTGCATCGAAGTATTGAGCCGGAGATTTCCTCGTGAATTTCACAACTTCAATTCGAAATTCAGTCCATTTCTTACCAATCAACATGTCGATGTGTTTTTCTCGATTCTGGATTTCTTCATTGATTTCATAAGTCGTAAGCTTCGCTAAGAAACTACGCAAATTCGCTTTGACCTCCGTATATTTCTTCTCTTTAATCAATTTATCATAATCTTTCGTTACTCTTTCAAATTCCATCTGTGCAAGCTGTTCTCGCTTGTTAACAAGTTCTTTTCTGTATTCCTTTGCGCTGACAGCGGTTTTTGTTCCTGAATATTTATCGATAAAATCATCAATTTCTTGAAAAGAGTTATCAAAAAGCATCGCTTCTACAAGCTGGTTCACCGATTTTCTCTTTATTTTCCACATTTCTTTTGCAGCTTCTTCGCGCTGTAGCTCTTTATTCGTACGCGGAAACGGACTTCCAGAATTTGATGCGCCATTTGTTTTATTCGGACCAATTCCATCAGGGTCAACAGGTTCACCAGTAAACAAAGAGACAAAAAGAACAATTGCAATTATTAACATAATTGCGCCGACACCTGCAGTAATCGCGATTTTTTTGCGCACATTCCCGATTTCATCCTGCTTACTTGCACCTGTCGAATACAAACTTCCCTGCATAGTAGCGGATTGACTCTGGACATCCTGATTTACCAACGTACCGAGTTCTTTTGTGTTTAATATTGAATGTTTTGTAATTTTTAACGCTTCTTCGAGTTCATTACAGTTCTGAAAGCGATTCTGCGGATTCTTTTCCATCATTTTAAGAACAAGGTCTGCAAGCGGAATGGGCAGATTCGGATTTATCTTTTCCGGAGGTGTAACCGGTTCTCGAATGTGCATAAGAGCGGTTGCAACAGCGTTTTTACCCTTGAAAGGTCGTTTCCCAGTAACAATGTGATAAAGTGAAACACCGAGAGAATAAATATCTGAACGTCCATCAAGGTCCTTCCCGCTGCACTGCTCAGGGCTCATATAATATGGCGTACCAAGTGCTTTACCGGGTTTTGAAATATCAAGCCCATGCTCCATCTGCCTGGCAAGTCCAAAATCCGTAATTTTCACGTTACCTTCACGCTCAATCATTATGTTATCAGGCTTGATGTCCCTGTGTATTATCCCTTTTTTGTGGGCTACGTTCAAACCTTCAGCAACCTGCATACAAATGTCAAGTGCTTCAATCGGAGGAAAAACGCCTTTTCTCAGCAAACGCTGGCGCAGGTCCTCACCGTCAATAAACTGCATAACGATGAAATGAATCCCGTCATCTTCGCCGATATTGAGAATCTGAACGATATTCGGGTGTTCCATCTTGGCAGCGGATTTCGCTTCATGCTTGAAACGTTTTATGCGGTCAGCGGAGTCGAGTTGATTGGGTGGCAGTATTTTCAGCGCAACATTCTTGTCAAGCCCGATGTGAAACGCTTTGTACACAGAACCCATACCGCCTTCGCCGATTTTCGAGATAAGTTTGCATCCGCCGAAAATCTTGTTCACAAGCGGGTCTTTTCTTGGGTCGTACTTGTCACGCTCAAGAATATCAGGGTCAGCATCGACTTCGAGCGTATCTATATTGGATTTTGATTTAGCGTTGGTTTTCACCGGATGATTCGTCAAAATCAACGTTTTCTCATCTTTTGCGTCGATTTTAGTATCAGCAACAGTTTTTAATGGTTTTCTCGAAGAAACAGTTCTTTTCGATTTTGGTCGAGTTGCCCTCTTTCCCGAAGTCTTGCGTTTACGAGCTTCTCCGGTTTTTGTGCTGTTTTTTACTTGCTTCCGGTCAGTTTTTGCATTTGTTAATTTATCTCCTGCAATAATATCAGGATTGTTGTCGATGGTCTCATTTATGGTTTTTTCGAGTAATTTTGAGGTTTCATCTTCATGCAAAGAAGCCTCTGTTTTCTTAGTTTTTTTCCGAATTGACTTGGTCTTTTCCTTGATTTTATGGCTGACTTTGTCGTGTTCGCTACGTAGAATCAAGCCGTCATCAGGCGAAATCAGGTTCTTTTTCAAAAGTATCTCAAGCAGACTTATGTCATTATCGGTTTTACGGATTTTTTCAACCACTAAAATGCAGCCCAGAAGTTCAGCATCAGGAATCAGCTTGTGTGCGAGTACAAGTTTACGGTAAATAATATCCGATTTTGATGACATCTCGTTCCGTATTCTAAGGGAAACCAATATTATTTGTTTAACACCAAATATCCAAACTGGCTGGGGATAAATTCAATTCTATATACTTTAAACAAAATATTAAGCATAAATCACCGATTAATCCGCTGTTTTCAGCAGACCGAAAAAGTCATGAATTTCGTCTGGTGATTTACCGGCAACTTCGCTGATAAGGATATGTACCCGCAAAAGATGCCCCAAAACCTTGAAATATCTTGATTCCGAGAGTTTTTTCCTTAAAATGACCGCATCCTGAATTTCATGAATTTTCATGAATTCTTGTGCAATTTCAGGTTCTTTGTCCTTTAATGCACAGGCGTAAAAATTATCCAGAGAATAAATCCAATCATCGCTAAAATCCGCAAAAGTCAAAGCAATTCTGCCTTGCAGCCATTCCTCGAAAAACACCTTCTCAGGCAGTATTTTCAACTTTACGCTGATATTCACTTCCGCAAGCTGCTGCTTGAAAGTCTGTGCAAGTGCCGTAAGGTCAGGCAGATAGCCGGTTTGAATCAGTGGATATGTTAATTCTATTTCAAGCTTTTTCTCATCGGAATATTTTCGGGTTTGCAACGCTTTGTTGATATTTAGCTCATCATCCACCGTTCTTGCATTTCCGCTTATGCCAGGAAGCTGATATTTGTCGTAAAATTCAAACATATTCTTGCTGAAAAACTCCTGCAAATCAACTGAATTGAAAACAATCTCCCTAATTCCCTTGGTTGCAAGAAGTTTTGCGGTTTTATCCCCTGCAAAAGGATTCATAACAACAGAAGTCTGAAATCGAGAAAATCCCTTAAATGTTTCCAGATTGTCGTTTTTTGAAGCAACCGATGATGTGAGGATTGTGCCAGCAAGAATCATGTCAAGTTCTTCATTTTCAATCGCGTTTAATGCTGTGTTATCGTTATCGATAAAATATATATTTATGCCTGGATATGCCTTATTGCCCCAATAATGCTCATTCGCACCAAGAAACAGATAATTGTTACTCAACAGACTTCCCAGAAGATAAGGACCTGTTCCGCTTGTTTTCGTGCTTAAATCGATGTTTGTGGTCTTTTCCCGACTTAAATGTTTCGATGAAATTATTGCTGCCTGTGGTAGTGCCAACTTTTGCAGAAAAAACGGGTCGAACTGGTTCAACTCAAAAACAACCTCGAAATCACCGATTTTATAAACCTTGTTTATCGTTGAAAAGAGCTTGCGTATCGGAAATTCAACATCAGTATTCACGTTTATGTCTTCGAATCCGAGAAGCCGAGCAAATGATGCAACCACCGATGCTGCGGTGAAATTATTCGTGTCATGGAATCGCACATCCTGTCGCAGTGTGAAAGTCCAGCTCAAATCATCCGCTTGATAACGCCAGCTTGTCGCAAGGGCAGGTTCAACACCGAATCGGATACTTTTTTCATCAAAATCTGAAGCGTATTTGAATGCTTCGAGGTCTTGCTCAAGCAATAGTTTTTCATCGGATTTAACCAAACCCTCGTAAATCAGCGAGCAAACACCGGCTTCCCATGAATTGTGTGCTTTTTGAGGGTCAAGCAAGATAGAATCAAGAGGAATGGCAACATAAAAATATGCCCCTTTACCTGTGCCGGAACGCGGAACAATAAACGAACCCACAAGAATCGCAAGCACCACGAAAACCATAATATATGTAAAATATTTGCTTCGTCTGACGTCCTGTTTGAACGCTTTTTCCGACTCTGCTTCTGCTTTTGCACGCCTGTTCTGTTTCTCAACCTGAGTCAGCTCGCTAAATTTCTTCTTTTTGACCATATGTAAACCTGATTTTGTGAGAAATATTGTGAAAAAACAAATTTATTGTCTGTTGACAACAATGTTATAAAAACTGTTATAAAACATATTTCATTAAATAATCATGTATAAAACAAAATACTGGCTGTTTATTTTTAGTCTGCTCGTACTTTGCATCAGCATTTCATGCGAAGCTATGGGTTATAATCCGCTTAAAATCAAGCAAGACCCGACATTGTTTCAAGCGGGTACAACTCCCGATAAAAGTTTCAGAATATTACAATTGAGTTTTCTCAAAAACGACCCGAAGATTTTTTATTACATGCTTTCGGAAAGGGTTCGCAAGGATTTTCCGTATTGGCGTATCGCGAATCAATGGCCTGAGATTCGCAAAAGTCTGGGTGAAGATTTAATCAATGCCCGTGTGCTAAAAAGTGAATACCTTAAGGTTTCTCCGATGTCTCCTTCTGCAGCATCACGATTTGCCGTTGAATATCAACATCCACAGCAAGATACCGTTGTTGAAAATTTTTTATTTCTGCTTGAAATTGCGCCGGAATTCGGCGAGAAACGTCCGTCCTGGCGACTTTATTTCCCATACAACAAATATCAGGAGAATGCAATCTGGTTCACACTTTTAACCGGTAAAATCGTTAAAGAATGAGTTATACTGACAAAACTACAAAGTTGAGGAAAAAAATATGAAAATGCTGCAAATCTTAATCCTGCTAATCATCAGCATTGTTGTCATGAGCTGTTCATGCGATCCTGATATTCCGACGAATGTTGTTTTGGATTCGCCGGAAAAAACTATTGAGCTTTTGCGAATCAGCATAAAATATGATGATGTGAAACATTTTTATTATTGTCTTGCGATGGAAATTCAAGAGAAATACAGCTATTTCGAGGTGTCATCGGGATGGGAAGAAGTGAAAAAGCAGTTCGAAATAAATCCTGAAGATGTCAAGATGCTGGAAGTCAAATATCTTGATACTTCCCCTTTTCCTGAATACAAAGCTGCCTACATAATCGCGGAATATACAAACACAGATGGCAAAATTCTACGCGAGCAATTTCTGTTTTTAAGACAACCTGGATTTGATAAGGATGGCAACGAGATTTTCAACTGGAAAATATATTATCCGTTCAAAGATTATCAGGGCGTCGATATTCTCACCCTCGAAGCTGATTAGTTGGTAAATCAGAAATTGAACTTTAATTTGAATGTACTCTTGAAATTTATGGTTGATTGCGTTATCATCATTTTTTTCAAGAGGTTGAAATGACAAAATTCATCATCGTTACCGGCGGTGTTGTTTCATCTCTCGGCAAAGGCATCGTCTCAGCCAGTGTCGGCATGCTCCTCAAACAGCATGGTCTTCGTGTAACAATGTTAAAGTTCGATCCATACATCAATGTGGATGCGGGTACGATGAATCCTTTTCAGCATGGCGAAGTATTCGTTACCAACGACGGCGGTGAAACTGATCTTGATCTTTGACATTATGAGAGATTTATCGATGTACCCATGACGAAGGCGTCCAACGTAACCAGCGGCATGGTTTATAATTCCGTGATTTCGCATGAGCGTAAAGGCACTTTCGATGGTGCCTGCGTACAGGTTGTGCCGCATATTACCAATGAAATCAAACATAGACTAAACCTGCTTGCCAGCGATGATGTTGATGTCGTTATTGCTGAGGTTGGCGGAACTGTCGGTGATATCGAATCTCAACCTTTCCTCGAAGCGCTTCGCCAATTTAGAATCGACGTTAAAAACGAGAACATCGCATTCCTGCATCTTACACTGATTCCGTATCTGTCAGCCGCGGGAGAGTTGAAAACCAAGCCGTCACAGCATTCAGTGATGAAACTGCGTGAAATCGGCATTCAGCCTGACGTTTTGCTGGTGCGAACACAGATGAAAATCACAAAAGATGTTCGCTCGAAACTTTCACTTTTTTGCAGTGTGGACGAAGAACATGTCATTGAAGTCCCGGACGTGGATTACAGCATTTATCAGGTTCCGCAGATGCTGCACAATCAGAAACTCGACCAAATACTCGTTGACAGACTTAACTTGAAAACTCAGCCGCTTGACCTCAAACGCTGGGAAGACATGCTCTACAAGCTGCGCAACCCCAAAACAAGTGTAACAATCGGCGTTGTCGGAAAATACATCGAGCTAAAGGACGCGTATAAATCTATTTATGAATCGCTTGGACATGGCGGGATTGCAAACAATATTTCCGTTCATATCAAGCGAATCAGCTCGGATACTCAGCTTGAGTCTGAAGCATTAAAGATTATTAAGGAATTGGATAATGTTGATGGTATTTTAATTCCCGGCGGGTTTGGTCAGCGCGGTATCGAGGGTAAAATCTGCGCGGTGAAATACGCACGTGAAAATGGAATACCGCTTTTCGGCATATGTCTCGGTTTACAGTGTATGGTTATTGATTTTGCACGAAATATAATCGGGTACAAAGACGCTAATTCAAGCGAATTTAACAAAGATACATCATCGCCGGTGATACATCTCATGCTTGAGCAGGAAACCATCGAGATAATTGGTGGAACAATGCGACTGGGTGCGTATGATTGCGAAATCGATAAAGAGTCATTGGCTTTTAGGGCATATAAACAGGAAAAAATATCTGAACGGCATCGGCATAGATATGAGCTTAATCATGTGTACGAGGAAGATTTTATCAAGCACGGCATGAAGTTGAGCGGTCGCAATCCGCAGACTCAGCTTGTTGAGATAGTTGAGCTACCTTCGCATCACTGGTTCCTCGGCGTTCAATTTCATCCTGAGTTCCAGAGCCGTCCGACAGTCGCTCATCCGCTTTTCAGGTCTTTTATCGAAGCAGCATCGAAATATCGCAAATCCAAATCATAATTGTTTCATCCCGTTGTCATTCCTGCGAAAGTAGGGCTGAAACGGAAAATCAGAGCCGTTTTCATAAGAAAACGCGAGAACTCTAAAGAACTCGATTCATGGGAATTGTTGTAATTTCGAGGGCTTGTGCCCTTGCCCTGTTTGTTACCAAACAGGCTCCGATTCATTTTTCCTACGAAAAATATTTTTTCTCGTTCCCAAAGTCCGCTTTGGAAATGAACTTATTCGCGAAACTCTGTTTCGCACACAAACAGAGTTTGTAATGTAAGTGTGTTCCCAAACAGAATTTGGGAACAAGTGAAACGGTGGTTGAGCGGAGTCGAAACCACAAACGATACCTGAGGTGGTTGAGGTTCTCGAAACCACAATGTTACGTGTTGCCTTTGAGAACGCTGCCTTCGAGAACCTCAGGCAACGTTTCTTCATTCTTGGCAAGGGGGCGTGTATCAGCGAAAAAGAACGATACAAGCAGTTGTATGATTGCAGTTCGTCCATATTTGTTGCCAAATTGATTTCATACCAAATGAATAGCAAAGTACAGCAAATTTATCTGCACAACACCTGCAAAACGCTAACTATCGCTAAATTGATGCCCTGCGCCCTCTTCAAGATTTTCAACAGTCGGTTTGGGTTAAAGGATTGGGCAGTTCCGCCGATTAATATGCATACTTTATAAGATTGACTGATGATACTCGAAAAAATCATAAAACTGCTGAAAACCTACAATTTATGGTGGTGGGGATTGCTGACCGTGGGTATTTTATTGCCCGTGTTTACATTACTGCTCAGCTTTAATTGCTTCGTAATTCTGCAGGACAATCCTGATACTATTCAATCTCTTGACAAGGGTAAGTTAATATTGAGTGCGCTATTGGTTTCCAGCATGTGTGCGATGTTGAGTCTTGCGGTGATAATACTCTGGCTGAAATGCAACAGTCGAGAGCAATATTATGTCTTTGAGCTTGACCGACTGCAGGATTATCTTGATTACAGTAACCAGATAATCTCGGAGCTGCAGGAGCAAAACGAGATGCTTGCTGCGATGCGTGAAATTTCAAGGGTTTTAGCTCGTGATATTGACCTGAAAAATCTGCTTCCAGAAGTTATGACAATCATCCGTGACTACGCAGAACCCGAGAGTGCCGCGATTTATCTCCCAAAAGGGAACGGAAAATACGAGATTAAATGTGCCCTAATTCGAGGAAAAATTCTCAACAATCCTGATTTCGATTATCCAACAAACGAAAATGTTGTCAAAGCGCTTGAGTGCAGACAGGTTCAAAAGGATATTTCAGACAAACGACTCGTCCTTTACATACCGTTTGAGCTTGAGGAGAATATTTTGGGGATATTCCAGCTTGCAAGCGAGACACCGGACAAAGACCCTGACAGAATCAAGCTTTTCACGACTCGGATAACGAGTTTTATTCAGCACATCGCCCTTGTCGTCAAACATATGATGCTTTTCGACCGTGCTACACGTGATGGGTTGACAAAGTTGTATAATCGAAGGTATTTCGACCTTCAGCTTGAACGCTGGATTGCCCTGTCCAACCGAAAAAGTACGCCTTTGTCGCTGATTCTTGTGGATATCGACCATTTCAAGCGTGTGAACGATGAGCATGGACATCAGTCGGGCGATATCATCCTTACGAGGGTTTCTGACATTATTCATCAGGAAATTCGTCAGATGGATGCTGCCTATCGGTATGGCGGCGAGGAAATCGTGATTATTTTACCTCAGACCACTCTGCCCGAAACAAGCATAATTGCTGACCGTATTCGCAAAAGTATTGAAAAAGGCGTGTTTACAAGCGTAAATGAGAAAATTCTGCGGGTAACAGCAAGTGCGGGGATTGCGGAATATGAATTTGATGAATCGAAAAGTGATTTTATCGAGCGCGTTGATGCTGCGCTCTACAAAGCCAAAGCTGACGGCAGAAACCGAGTCTGCGAAAGCGTCTGCCAACGTCCGAAATCCGATGTCGCATAATTGAATATTGATTTTGTCATTGCGAGCAAAGCAAAGCAATCTCGCGAATTCCATCGATTGTTTCATATACACTCCGTGTCATTACCAACTTGATTGGGAATCCAGCTGAAGTTATACAGTTTAACGAATTTCTGGATTCCTGCTTTCGCAGGAATGACAGGGACAGCATTTTCAGCAACAAGGATGATTTTCAATGCTGTTTGTTGGTTGAAAAAAGCAGAAAGTCTGTCCAACAAGGTTTGTGGTGCCAGAGGAGGGACTCGAACCCTCAAGGGAAGTAAATCCCGGTGGATTTTGAATCCACTGCGTCTGCCAATTCCGCCACTCTGGCACTTTATGTCAATGCGTAGATGGTAAATGGTGGAGAAGAAGGGGTTCGAACCCTCGACCTCTAGAGTGCGATTCTAGCGCTCTCCCAGCTGAGCTACTCCCCCGCTTTCATCGGTTTATAACACTTTTCCACACAAATTTCAAAAGCTAAATCCGCTTTGCAATCCAATTTTCCACAAAATTCTAATGCTCTAAAATTTTACAAAGGTTGCTCAAATTACTTGGTTTATTAAAAATAACCCCCCACCGAATTAACTTCGCCTGCTGGCTCGTTAAATTCGACTCCCCCACAAGGGAGGAGTGATAAGAAGTGTACAACAATTCCGGGATGTGAATCATCCTCTCTTTGTCCGTAACTTGTCTGGGGTATGAGTGAAATCCAGCGAATTACAATCACCCTCCCCTTGTGGGAGGGTCGCAGAACGCAAGCGAAGCGCAGCTTGATGCAGGGAGGGGTTACTTGCAACATTATCGGTTTCAAAAGATTTTCGAACTCGTGCCGTTAATTTGCGTTAACACAAATACATGAAATCTGTTGAGCAGGAAAAATCATGAAATTCCGCATATTTTCCCTTCTGTTAATCTTCTGTCTTTTCCTCGGTTGTAGAGATGATAAACCACAGACGACAAAGGTCGAGGATGAAAATACTGACATTATTGAGCCACCAGCAATTGAAAAGCCGACAATTCCTTCTGAATCAGATTTGATGAATCGAGAATTTAGAAAAGAACCCAGATCCAGTAATGGAATTATTGATTATCTGAACAAACTGAAAGAATCTGAATTGAAAGCTAAAAACGAAGTAATTCAGCCAAATAAAATTGTGCCGGTTAAGATAGAAAAGATTTATGAGCCAAATCCTTCATTGCTTGGATTATATTGGCTTGAAGACCATCAAAACGATGACGGTTCGTGGTCGTCAAAAGGTTTCCACGACCAATGCGGCACTGTGAAAAGACCAATTAAAGAGATTTATGGTGGTAGAGGAAAAACATTTGAATACAAAATGTTCAGAAAGGGGGAATGTTCGAATAAAGACGGCAGCGACGATTCCGGGCAATCTTTCAGTAACGAACTCGTTACCGGGCTTGCGCTGCTTGCTTATATGAGCTGTGGATATACTCATGAAGACGGTGAATTTAAGTCTGTAGTGAAAGAGGGATTGCGTTACCTGATGAAAGCTCAGCACGAGAATGGAAGTTTTAAAGCAAATACTAATAATTATCCGATGATGACGTATTCTATTTGCACGTTTGCGATGGCTGAGGCATATGCGATGACTGCTAATCCGAAGTTGAAAAATTCATCGAAATATGCGTTGAAATACCTGGTAAATTCGCAAATTAAGGATAAAGATGGAAAATACATGGGTTGGAGTAAAAAAGATACTAAATTGCCGGTTGACCCAATGGTTACAAGCTGGGTTATGATGGCACTAAAAAGTTGCAGAGTTGCTGGTTTAAGTTTTCCAAAGCATTGTTGGGATGGAATATTGAATTATTTCGCAAGCATCACGACGATTAAGGATGGTGTCGCTTACTGCGAACCGCAAGTAAAATATATGCCAAAAGGAAGCGAAAACTTTGTAAGAATGCCCATCTTCGAAGCAGCGTACTCTCTTTGCCATCTTTACCTTGGAAGAAAAAGAAGCAAAGATTTATATAAAAGTCTCATGCAGCCGTTGAAAAATGTAAAGAATTGGATTTCTGACGAACATCCCGAGAAGATTGACTTCATGTACTGGTATTTCGCCCTTCAAGCCATGGGGCAATATCAGGGAAAATATTATTGGAAATGGGAAAGCAAAAAGATTGATACATTATCGGTTATGCAAAGGATTGCGAAGGAAGACAGAGGGAAATGCGTTTATGGCTCATGGGATTCGATTGATGCATGGGGAAAAGTTGGTGGACGGGTCTATACAACAGCAATGTGTTATATTGTATTAACAACCTGGTTTCGAACATGGGGAATGGATTATAGCACTGGTGCTTCAGACGATTGGGAAGGTATTTCCCCAAAGAAGAAATCTCCGGTAAAGCAGAAAAAGGAAAAAAATGAAGCGGAGAAAAAAGCTGAGGAAAAGGATTGGAAAGAATCCTGGGGTGACTGGTAAAAAAATCGGGGTAAAATGCTTGAATTGATGTGAAAAATGAGTAATATCATTACGCTGAGTTCGAAAATTTGTCATTCCTGCGAAAGCAGGAATCCAGTGGTATACTTAATATCGCGGATTCTGGATTCCCAATCAAGTTGGGAATGACACAAAAGATATTTTTCAAACACAGTATGGACACTTCACAAATATTGAGGGCACCATGAAGAGATTATTCATTACGCCAACCCTTTGCATCGGCTGTCGCACCTGTGAACTTGCATGCTCCTTCGCACATACCGACCGCGAGACGCTGATGCCGGGGAAATCGCGCATTTCCGTGTTTGCATTCACGCCCGAAGTGAATACGCCTGTTGTGTGTCTGCAATGCGATACGCCAGCATGCGGGTATGCTTGTCCGTCAGGTGCTTTGACGCGAAATAATGAGACCGGCGCGATTGATCTGGTCGAGGAAAAGTGCGTTATGTGTCATAATTGCGTGGCGGCGTGTCCGTTTGGAAATCTGCATTTGCAGCCCAAGAGCCAGGTGCCTGTGAAATGCGACCTCTGCAAGGGTGACCCGATGTGCGCGAAATTCTGCCCGTCCAAGGCGCTGCAGTTCAGCGAGGTCGAGCCACAAATGCCGGTCAAGCCCGAAATCATCCCGGAAGAAGCCCTCACCACCAAATTCTCATTCTAGACAATTTTTACTATCCGACACTTACAGGGAAGTTGAGTCGGTGAAGAACCAGATGAAGTTGACTTCACCCTTCCAGTCGTCATCATCGCCCTGGTCATCGGTACGATCGCGATACAGTTTCAGATATTGCGCAGTTACAAACGGATATCTATCCTCAACATTCATAATGAACTGAATAATCTTAGCACGCGGCACAGGTTCCGTAAATTTAACCTTCGCCACCTCATAAAAAACATTGACTTTCTTCTTCTTGCTGCTGGTTTTCCTCGCTTTATACGTCTTTTTATACTCTTTGTTAACCTCGATGCC
>JAIOTL010000175.1 GCA_021106775.1 Planctomycetota bacterium
ACTCAGTGTTTTGGATACGTGAAATTTGCTTTATGATTTGAGGTTTCCTTGCACTACGAGCAAACTGCCCCAAAATATTTTGAATTGCTTTAATCTTTGCTTTTCGTCTGTTCACTAGAAAAGCACAGTTGAGATTCAATATACCTTTATCTGCATTGTTTCTGACTTTTGGTTTGCCAAGTTGATTATTGAAAACAGAATCGCTTGAAGAGATTTCACCGTACTTGTTGAAATAGATATGATTCGCAACATCGTTGGTTGCCGGATTGTATTTCAAATCTCGATCACCTTTAAAATTATCGCAATGTTCATCCTTCCAACTATTACCAGAACAGGATGCAATTATGTTGCTATATATTAGTTGCTGATTTGGATATCGACTTTGTGATTGCCAGTGTTCTAATACTACAGTTCCAATCTTTCTTATTGAATTCCAAGACAATTTTTGCTGACAATAACAACATAAATTGTTTTGCTCTTTCATTCTTTGCTTTCGTATTGCAATCTTTACAGGGGCAAATCCCGGTCCATCGTATACAGCTCCGGGTTGCCTTCGATATGTAGTCAAACAGCTAGGTTCATGTCCGCCATTAATCCTCTTCACTAACATCATCCCTGTCATCTGATAAATCCAGCTCTGTTTGCAGTTCAACCAATTCAACAATTGAACCGTATTTTGCAACAAGTTTGTCAATTTCTTTTTGAGCATCATCATATTCTGCACTGGTAATCAATTTATCAATTTTTCTAAATTCTATTTCAATCTTATCATTTCTTCTTCTCCCATCCATCAGCTCCTCTAAGACTTCAGAAGAGTCCAGTCCAAGACTTTGAATGGGGGTGGTTTCTCTTATTAATCCACTTTCCTCATCTCTGTAAAGACAACGTATGCACCTTGCTTCAACTTCTCCCAGTACTTGTGGAGAATGTGTTGTCAAAATAAACTGGCAATTCTCGAATGTACTCTGGAGTTTATGTAATATGCTTCTTTGCCAGTTCGGATGCAAATGAAGTTCAATTTCATCTATAAGCACAACTGCCTTGCCCATTTTTAATGAATTTTTACATTTTGGGTTGGCAATTGCCAGTCTGCGAGCCAGATCAATAACCATAGATAGCACACCTTTTTCGCCATCAGACATCTGGTTAATATCTACTCTATCACCATCCTTCTCCATTGTTAGCATTGGTCTGGGATCTAATATAATTTGGATATTGGAAAACTCTGGAAGGAAGGAGTAGATTGCCTGTTTTATACTTTTATAAATGTGTGTTTTGCTTTTTGTTTTTTCTAAATATGAGAGTAGTTCAATGGAATTCTTTAGTGCAATCCTCTCACCACTTAGAGCTTTAGTGTAAGCTGCTTGTTGTTGGGAAAAACCTGTTACTGAAACTGATTTTGGTATTATCGGATATGATCTATGAATATTGTAATATACACCTATATCATTCTCTTCACAAACAATTTGATTCTCATCAATACTCTCTGAAATCAACTGACTTCTTTCATTTAAATAGTTTATGAAATATTCTTTTTTAGTCTTACTTCTATTTAGTAGAAAATCTAGTCCATATTTCAAATAGTGTAAACTAAGCACTGAGTCATTTTCCAACACATAATTTATTGAGCTATCGAAATAAGGTTTGCCTATTTTAATATCTGAATAATCCAGATGGCTTCGAGTTTCATTGCAATACGTTGTCATTGGAAGTATGTTTGCAAGTAACCGACTTATTGCATAGAGAATAGAGGATTTGCCAACCCCATTGTGACCAGCTATAACTGTCACATCTTCTTCAAATGTAAGATTCAGTCTTTCAAAACCCCTAAAATTTATCAAATCTAAATCGCTAACCCACATTTATCATATCCTCCGTTATTCTAATTTTACCGGTTACGGCTGCTGTTATCAACACTTCCCGCTTCTCTTTAAGTAAAAGTATAGAGTTTGCTATTTCCTGCTCAATCTCTTTGCTGAGGTTTGTTTTTTTGTCCAAATAGTCGATGATTTGCTTTTGTTCTGGAACTCCTGGAGCTGGGAAGTAGAAATTATTATATTTATCAGCACTTACATTTTGGATTGTGGCTTGTATTAATTTAGATTCAATCCATTGAAAATAAAAACCTGTCTGAGTAAGATAATTTAAGAATCTAGACAAACAAATATCCGTATTGGGTCTAGCTCGAATTAAATATCCTGCGAAAGCTGCTTCTCCATCGGAATCGCTGTACATGAATGTTTTTCCTACTGTTGCACCCGACCGAGCAAATAAAACATCTCCATCTAAGAGCATATATGGTTCAGCTTTTGATCTTGATAATGTTGAGAAAGTACTTTTCTTCAATTGCCCATTTTTATCAATATCTGTTATTCTAATGTATCCTGGATCGTAGCTATTCTTTTCCTCAGCTGATTCATTTGCTCCATACATCAATGTTTGTTGAAGAGCTGTTTTTAGTCTCCTTACCTCCCACTCCTCTGGGATCTGCCCAATATAATCAATACCGGAATCTTTCATCTTAGCATTGGGATTAAGACCTTTGGTAACAACATGGGCTATCAAAGCTTCTCGTTTCTCGTTCAGTCTCTCCACAAATCTCGCTCTCTCTATCTGTATATACTAAATTCGTAATATATCCTTTTATTACACATACTCGCTTATGCTTTCTTGAATATACGATGGGACCGCGAACGAAATTGTTACTATACTTACTCTACATACTACCCAACAAGTAGCACCAGTTCCTAGAAACTGTAATATTCCCGTAAAAACTACCAGATA
>JAIOTL010000165.1 GCA_021106775.1 Planctomycetota bacterium
GCTTCAAAGGATTTTACTGTAACCAATATCGGCACAGAGGTTCTTATGCTGAGTGATATTGACATTACGGGAACCGATGCATCTGAATTTACAATTTTACCCGGTAGTGCAACACCGATAAACATTGACCCAGGCAATACGCATGTGATTAGCATTCAGTGGGATTCCGTTGACCCAGTTAGTTTGAAAGCTGCAGAATTGAAAATTATTCACAATGCTGAGGGTTCACCCTGTACTGTTACACTAACCGCTGAGACGCTTGCTTTCCCACCACTGGTGATTACAAGTACAACTATGCCCAATGCTACGAACTGGACTCAATACAATGAAACAGTGCAAATTACAGGTGGTTTAGGACCTTACACGTTTTCGATTATTCTGGGTGATTTACCCGAAGGTTTAACTCTTAACGCTTCAACTGGCGAAATTTCGGGTAAACCTCACTATTTAGGCACTGAAAATTTTACTGTTGAAGTTGCAGATTCCATGAGCCAGGTTTCGCAGGCTTTGTCAATTGAAGTCGTTAGTAAAAACACATGGGACAATGTTACCCCATCAGGATTTTCTCTCGGTGGAAACGGAGCAAGTATAATATCTTTCAATCATAAACTTTACTTTTTTGGTGGTAGCTCTACAAGAATCAACATTTATGACCCAAGTGCTGGAACATGGCAAACTGCATCAACAAGCTTGTCTACATCTCATCGTCTTGGGAATGCTTGTGTTTATAACCAATATATCTACATTATAGGTGGTTCAAGTACAACAGTCGAAAGGTATGACCCAACAGCAAACACTATCGCAATTGATACTCCAACCCCAACAAGAATCTATGATTTTGCTGTAGGTGTACATAACAACGAGATTTATTGTATCTCATCTGCCAGTATTTACACAGGAGTTTGGAAATTTACTCCCGGTTCTGGTGGAAGTAATGGAACTTGGACAACACTGTCAAATGTCACAACAAGCTGTTTTGGTGCTGGTCTTACTGATTATAACGGTGTTATTACCGTATTCGGCGGTTTTAGTGGTGGTGAACTGAACTCCGTTCGCTCTTACAACCCCACAAATGGTGCGGAAACTCCTCTTGGAACTCTGGCAACCGTAGCAGGCAGATTTCCCTGGGGTAGAATTGGTGATTATTTGTATATTGCAAGTGGTAGCTCGAATAATTTCCAGAAATATAATCTTTCCACGAATACTGGCACAATGCTTGCATCATGTCCAACCCGCGGAACATATTACGCTTCACAAAACACTGAGTGTGATGGAAGAGTATATGTAACTGACTTTAGAAGTACATTATACGCATACACGCCATAGTTATTTAGCAAATAAGAAAAAGGGGAGTGCTATCGCTCCCCTTTGTTTCAATTCTGTTTTAGAAGTATTATTCTCTTTTATGGATTTTCCATAATTTCCGGGTTCGGACTTCTTTTCTCCTGGAAGAACTTCAGGTTATAACCAGCAACAAACATCATGTTGATTGAGCTTGTGCTCGATGTTAGCGGGATAACAAGCTGCATGTAAGGTCCAAGTCTTGAATTAATCTTGGCGTAAATTGAGAATAGTGGATCGTATGCTGAGCGGAAAGTTACACCGCCGTGTACACCGAATGCACGTTTGAACAATTCGAACGCCATAAAATATTCCGCTGAACCGTTTATCGCAAACGCACTATCCTGTTCAAGTGGATATGCGTCTGGTTCTTCTTCTGTACCGACGAAGAACATAAAACCGAGTGTACCGTTAATCGCAGATTTTTTATCAATCTGATATCCGACAATTGCCGAAACCATGGGTGTAAGAAGAAAAACAGGTGGATTCATATGACCAAGCCATATTCCAAGATTCGCTTCATGTTCGCGACTGCCGAAGCCGAAGCCAAGTAGGAACGTACCTGCAAACATGAGACCTTTACTCTGATTAGGCTCGAGTTCCTTGAAGACGTATTTTGCGCCAAGCCATCCTGATACTGCTGATGTGTCAGTATCCCATGGATTTTTGTTTTTCAGCTTGAATCCGAAATCTACAAAAACCGATGCTGGTGCATTCATTTCTTTAGCTAAATCATATTCTGTACCTGCATTTATTACTACATGCGAACCTTCTCCATCAGTAATTTCACCTTTCCAATCCGTTCTTGAAAGACTTAATCCGAAATGTGCGTGTGAGACTCTTTTTATTGTCCAAAATGTTGAGCCTGAACAGAGATAATCGTAATCTTCAGGAGATATTGGATATCCGGTTGACCATATATCTCGTCTATCGGTTTTACCCGGTTCTTCTGTTTTTGTATCTTCTGGATCTTTCCAATCCGGATTTAAAATTCTTTTTATTCGGTCTTCTTCCTCTTTTTGCTTTGCGAGCAGGATTTCACCTTTGCTCATTCCTTCGTATTTGTTGGTATCATCATCTTCCTTAAGTTCATCTTTTTTCTTTTTCAGCAATTTTGTAATTTCATCAACATATAAACCTTCAGGATATTTCTTCAGATACAATTCGCAGTCTTCAACCGAGCCTTGCTTAGCTTTGTTGTATGCTTCATCTTCCAATTCCTTCTCATCACCCCAACCTTCGCCATCGTCGTCGTCATCATCGTCCCAACCATCATCATCGTCGTCACTCCAGCCGTCATCTAAATCGGCCTGAGCGTAAACAGCTGTTGAAGTCAGGCTGAATCCGATTAAAAAGAGAAAAATTAATGTTAAAAAACCGAGTTTACTCATGTGAACTCCCCCTCTAATTATTATTTAAATTTTGATGATTACTGGTATAAGCTATGAAAATATTCCAATCAGTCAAATTGTTTCCGATATATTTTACAATAATTCATTCAATTAACAAAAATTTTCTTCTGCTATCCTTAGAAACTGGGGAATTTACAGATATTTTGTCCTTATTTTTCTTGAAATTCCCTTATAATATTTCACTTCTTGATAGCCAAGCACCAATGCACCTGCAATGTTTAAAGCATTATTAACGTTAAAAAGTTCAATAATATTGGATGAATATTCGTCAACAATCATTATGAAACCGAGCCAGCAGCTGCCGAGTCCGTGATGTTGAGCACCGAGGGATATTTGGTGCAGCATGAGTTGAGCGGATATATTCGTTTGAATCTGTGATTTATCATATGCAGCAACGATAAGTGCTGGTGCATTGTGCATCAGGTTTAGACTGCCGTCGTTGATTTTGCTCGAGATGAACCTGAGTTCAGGGAGCATTTTGCGCCAGGTGTTGACCTTTGCATCACCGAATTTTGCGACCATCTGCTGCCTGATATCTTTGTCGCGCAAGGATTTCATAAGGTCAGCAATGCCGTTTACAAGTGTTTCTTCGATTTGCTTGAGAATCTCGGGATTTTGGATTACAATCAGCTCGAATCCATCAGAGTTGTGTGCTCTTGGTGCTGATTCACCCCATTTCAGAATTTTCGTCATAATTTCAGTCGAAATTTCACGGTTCTCAAAGTTTCTGATGGAACGACGGCTTTTCAGCAAGTATTCGATGTTTCCTGCTTCGATAACCGTGTCAATTGGCATGAATTCTGTTGTTGCTTCGAGTTCAACAACATTTATTGCGTCAACCGGGCAAGAGGCGATGCAATGTCCGCAAAGGATACAGCGATTTGCACCAATGGGCTGAATTCTTTCATCGATTTTCTCGTATACGAATGAAGGGCAGACTTTTACACAGTTCCCGCAGGTTGTGCAAATGTCGGAAATTGTTATGGATGCCATTTTATCTCCTTCAATTCATAAGTTTAGCAATGATATTTTCTGCGATTTCGTTGATAATGTCCGATAAATCAGCACCAATCGGAGTAAATGCGCGGTCTGGAACATGAATTACAAAACGTTTTCCAGTTTTATGCATTGCATTCCCAGCATTATCAATATTTACAAGCTGAATCCGCAAATATATCTCATGCTTCGAAAACAGATTCTTCATCGATAAACCGGTAATGACACAGAAATATGCTTGCTCAAACGGATGCTTCTGGTGAATTTTCTGCAAAAAAGCATTATCATAGTTCCTTATTGCTGAAACTTTATTCTCGATATCAGCATTTATCGCAACAATATTGTCAGTTCTCCGCTTGATTCTGCTCGTAAGTTTACGACAAAATATTTCCGAAAGATTGACTGATTGCGTATCAACTCTTCTGAAAAGTCGTGCAATTTCCGCATCCCTGTATATTAACACCGGGAATTCGCTTATTTCGTGTCCGCTGAAATTCAGACTTGGAAGCACCGCAATTCTTTTCGAGGAATCAATTCCCTCAAGTGAAATTCCACTACAACCCGCTAAAATCACCGCAAACATCGTTAAAAACTGTTTTTTGAGCATAAATCACTAATTGTGTTAACTGAGTACACATAATATTAATTGCCAAGCAGGTTTCAAAATGCAAAACTATTATGTCATCAATTTTAAATATGAGGGTGTATGAAATTATCGCTTGGAGCAACATACGCGATTTACGGGCTGCAATTTCTGGCGCGAGAATACGACAATGTTGTACCTGTTAAGAAAATTGCAAAAGTTTTCAAATTTCCTGAAAAGCACTTGGCAAAAATTTTTCAGAATCTTGTGAAGGCAGGATTATTGACGAGTGAACGTGGTATCGGCGGAGGTTTCAGGCTTGCAAAAAAACCCGGGAAAATCAATCTTATCGATATTATTGTGGCTGTTGACGGTCCAATAATCGCCAAAGGCTGTTTTCTTGCGCAAAGCGATTGTAAAAAGCTGCATATTTGCAAAACCGCCAAGCTGATTCAGGATGCGCAAATCAGGATGATTGATACTTTTAGGAGAATTACACTTGAACAGCTTATAGATTCGGACACAGACTGCCAATAACTGGCATATTATGTCATTTGTAACACCCTAAAAGTTGCATAATTGATTTATGATGATTTATATTAAAAATGTATAAGTTCTCAAAAATATTGTAAAACATTGCGTAAATAATTTGAAGCGTCTTGCATTTATAAGTTTTTTCGGTAATATAATTTTTCTTCCCCGAAAATCCCCATTGGAGGTTAAATCATAATGCGATTTTTCCATGTGTTAATTGTTTTTCTGACGATAATAAGCCTTTTTGTGGGCTGTACAAATACTGAGAAGATTGAAGAAGAGAAGAGAATTGCCGCTGAGAAAGCAAAAGAAGCCAAAATCGTCCGGCAAAAGCCATATCCTTCAACAGATTGGTTTTTTAGACCGTATTTTGAGGCTGCAGTTGAATTCATGAACAATGCTCAGCGTAGAGGTTTTTACAAGTGCAGCACTGAGATCAAAAAGCGTCAATACCTTAAGAAGCTTGGCATTGATGTTCTTGTTGATATGAAAAACCTTCTTAAAAAAACCATGACCGATATTGAAGTCAAGAACGTAGTATTTGCCGTGGATACAATTTGGCAGGATGATTATTTCTATCTCGGCAATACTGAAGTGCTGATGGGCTCAAGGTTTAACGGCGAAGGTTATACGCACATGTATTTCAACTTCGTTGACGGTAAACTGAACAAATGGGGGGCATATTCAAACCTTGAGGAAGAAGATGAAGGTGAAATCA
>JAIOTL010000441.1 GCA_021106775.1 Planctomycetota bacterium
AAAATCATCCAAAAAATCAAAGAATTTTGAGGAATTAAAAACAGCATTACAGAAAATCAACGCGATTTATCGCAAACCCTATTCAACATTTGCGTTATCCTCAATTTGCATTGAGATGGGTCGCAATATTGTAAAATTAACTGAAAACTGCAAAAACGCGGGGCTCTGCGAAAAGGATATCGGATTTATCAAAGCTGATGACACAAAAGAATTAGTGAGAAAGCTCTCAGAAATTCTGAAAACTGAAAAACTTTTTACACTTGCAAAACAGCTGAATTGCACAAAGAATAACAGGAATAAGTTAAGCAAGCGTGTTACTCAATTCGAGCAGATATGGGTAAAAACACTCAAACATGAAAAAGTAGGAAAAATCGTCAATGCAGACGTTTTCAGCTTTATTTCTGAGAATGCCGACGCGATTGAAACGGGCATAAAATCACTAAACAAGGCTGAACTTGAATTATTGAATCTTATCAACGCTTTTCGAGAAGAAATCGGCTTAATCCCTCTGATTGTCAAATCTAAAACACTGAAAACCGCAACAGATAATTACATTCAAATGATGATAAAAATGGAGAATATTTCGCATATTGGTTCAGATGGTTCAAATCCCGCGCAAAGAGCGAAAAAATCAGGTTTCAAGGGTAAAAGTATCGGTGAAAACCTATACCGTGGTATAAAAAATGCCAACTTGCCTGAAAACGTGTTAAATTCGTGGTTTCACAGTGCTGAACACCTGAAGAACATCATCAGCAACGATTTCGACAGCTGCGGAGTCTCCAAAAGCGGATATAACTGGTGTATGTTGTTCGGAGGACCGTAATCAGCAGAATGTTCTTCGACTGATTGTATGAAACAAGACTTTATTCGTTGATTTTTAGGTCGCCAAGAGGAAGCTGTTCCGAGCACGTGATTCCCTGCTTTTTCAAAACATCCTTCAAACCTTTGACGTGTTTTTCCCATTTCGCATTGTCTTTGCCCGTAAAATCCCCGAAAATCTTGTCAAGATAGAAATCAATCGCTTCTCTAATGAATGCCGACGGCTTTTCAGGAAACGGACCGAGATCAGCCTGTTCAATGTTCGCTAATTCGCAATACGCCAGAAGAAGCTTAATCGCTTTATGAGACTTATTCGACATAAAAAAAGTAATACGCTTTTCAGACACAATCTCTGGAGCATTCTTCTGATCTTTATATCTTTTGTCCCTATTGTTAAGAACCTTACCGTTACTCATTTGTTCCACCTTTACAAGACGTCAATGTTGATAAAGCCTGTTTATATATATTTCAGAGGTTAAGTGCAAGAAAGAATAATAATTTGTTCATATATTCACAATTAATCTGTGAATATCCTTAACCTATAACAATATCTGCTGGTACAATAAAGCATAGATAAACGAAAGCGCAAGCAGCAACATCCGAGAATATTCAAAATAAGTGAAAACAAACAGCATTTTCTGCGATTTCTAAAGGAGTTGAGCGTAAATATGACTTTTTATCCGTTAAATTTCAAAAAAGGTGAACGCTTAAACGAATATGAGCTTTATGAATGCACTGACGATAACTGCACCGATTATGCTGAGGAAAACAAGAACATTCTGACGTTTTCTGCAAGGGATACAAACTCGAATTTGCTCTTATCACTTGAGATTCCTGTTAGTGACGCTGGCAACGAAATAATCCTTCAAAAAAGATACATTCTCAACAAAATTAAAGATATTCCTTATGTTCGCAAGCTTATCCCCCAAAAATCATTCGATTCATCAAACAATCTTCTCGCCCTCGAGCTGCTGCCTCCCGAAAACCTGCGCAAACATATCGAAAATAAAGGAAAATTTCAACCTGAAAAGCTTGGCGAAATTGTGTGCCAGCTTTTAACTCTTGCGAAGAACCTTCAAAATATGAATATCGAGCTTCCTAAAATCTCGGTTGATAATATTTATATCTCAGCATCAAAGATTATTGTCGATTATGCGAATCCTGTTACGTTTGATGAGTTCGTCGCTGATCTCGCGAAGATTATCGCATTAATAACCGAAAACGAGAAACTTGCCAAAATATTGATAGAACAGCTTCCGGTTGATGAGGGGAACAAAAATTTTAAACATGTCAAAGCTCGAATAATCAGCATTATCGGCGGTAAAGCAGAAAACCAGAATTTCTCGCTTGATGAAGCAACAGTAAAATGCCCTGAATGCGGCACAGAATATGTTCTAAGCGCGAATGTGTGCAAGAAATGTAATATAAACCTTCTCACCGGTACTAAACTTGATGCTGGTAAGACCGAATTATTCAAACGAAAAAAAGCAGGCTCAAGCAAAATCTCAGCCCTTGTCATCCTTGGAGCGTTAGTATCTGTTTTCGCGGTTTTCAGCAAAGCTCTGGGAATAAGCTGGATGCTTTGGACATTGATTACAGGCGTTGCTTTTGTGGTTTTAGTGATAATTTTTCTAATAGTCATGGGCACATAAGATTATTTGGTTTCTTCCGAAAAAATTATTATAATTTTCTGATATTAGGTTGTTTTCAAAGGGTGTGTTTAAAAAATAGAAAATTGTAATTCCTGCGAAAGCAGGAATCCAGTTAATATCTCAATTCTGGATTCCCAATCAAGTTGGGAATGACAACAAAAGTTATTTCACAAACACAGCCAAAATTATTTTGAAAGATATTTATGCCCAAAGTCATCAAACGCTGCGTAATCGGACTATTGTTAATTATCATATTAATAAGCATTCTTTTCCTCGATTATCGGTTGGAAACTTCTCGCATATTCGGTAATTACTCGTCTGGATGGGGCATTACTCTTCTCGTTCTGTTTTTTGCCAACTTCACAGCGTATGAAATTGTAAAAATCATCAGAAAAACAAGCATTCATCTTAATCTGACTGCAATACTGCTTGGTGTAAATGCGATGATTATCGGTTCTGTCGTGGTTTCACAGAACATGAATAAAACCTTTGACCCAATTTGGTGTACAAACAATCATTTCCCAGGCTGTGTGCAATCTGACCGAGAAACACCTTTAGAATTCAACTACAAAATTCTCAATAAGGAGAAACTTATTGAATTTAAGGACGTTCAGTCTATTACACATGAGGAATATATCAAGTATATGAATAATGCGAAAAAACGGACAATGCGCGATGCTGTCATCATTCCAATACCGAAATATTTGATGCTCATCCTCGGTTTCGGTCTGATTTTCACATTTTTTTGCTGGATTACTGCACTTTGGCGCAACCTCAAAACCGACGACCAACACAATCAGCGAATTCTCTCAATTGTCATGAGTATGCTGGTATTCGGGCTTGTTGGCTTCTCGTATTCATGTGCGATTTTTATTAGAATTATTCCATTTTACGGCTTATATCTCATAATATTTACGCTGACTGTTGCACGACTTGGAGATTCAGGCGCGTATTTCATTGGTCGGGCATTTGGCAGGAATAAGCTTATCCCCGCAATCTCACCCAAGAAAACGATTGAGGGCAGTATTGGCGGGTTCGCAACATCCGTGATTTTGGGTGCGTTTCTTGCATATTTTTTTGATTTAGGACTGATTTGTGATGCAAATCCATGGATTTCGGGAGCGATTTTCGGGTTGATTATCGGGTTCGCAGCACAGCTTTCCGATTTGTTTTCATCGTTACTCAAGCGTTGGGCAAAGGTCAAAGATTCGAGCAATTTGATACCGGAGTTCGGCGGAATCCTTGATTTATCGGACAATTTCCTCATGGCATTGCCAACAATGTACGTAATCCTTCTCATAATCTGGGTCTAACGCTCAGCCAAGATAGTATTAAAGGGTTCACAAAAAAATGTCATTCCCAACTTGATTGGGAATCCAGAATCTGCGATAATCCTAAAAACCTGGATTCCTGCTTTCGCAGGAATGACATCCATCATTTGTTTTTTGACTAAGTAAAAGATTTCTGCATTTCAAATTAAAAAAGCTCCGGCAATTCGGAGCTTTGGTTGAAAAAATTGTAGTTAGACAGGTTTTATCTCGTTGATTTTATCGAAAACTTCTTCAGCAAGCTTTTTATGGTCATCGTCAGTCAAGTTGCGCTTAATCACTTCACTTGCGATTTTTAGCGAATTCTCAAGCGTTGTGTTCCTGAGTTCTGCCATCGCCGCCTTCTTCTCAAGGTCGATTTCTCGTTTTGAGCGTTCGATAATCTCCTTCGCTTCATCCTTTGCTTTTTCCTCTATCCTGAGCTTAATCCTCTCACCCTGATCTCTCCCATCCCTGCGCATCTGCTCAATTTCCTCGTGAACGCCGGCAATTTTCTCATCGTAAACCTTCTTCTCGTTCTCGGTTTCTTCCCGCAGAAGTTTCGCATCTTCAATATCTTTTGCAATCTTTTCGGCACGTTCGTTAATCATTTTAGCAATAGGTTTCCATGCAAAACGTGACATAATCCATAAAAAAACGACAAACGCCAGGAATGTGTAAAAAATCAATGAAACATCAAAGTCCATCAATCCTGGACTTGCTTCCGCATCAGCATTTTCGGATGCAAAAATGACAAAACTAAACAGGTTTATGCCAAACATTATCATCTCACTGAAATTTTCACAGATGGATCAAGCTGTTTATGAAAGCGAACCTGATGCAATTAAAGCAATAACACAGGCGAAAAGTGCAATACCTTCAAGCAGGAAGCCAAGCAACATACCTGCTCCGCGAATCGAACCTGCAACCTCTGGCTGACGTGCCATACCGTCGGACATACCCGTAACAATTTTACCAAGCCCGAATGCAGCACCAATAACTATCAGACCGACACCCATAATTGCTCCGGCAATAGCAATACCTGCGCCGACTGAACTTGCTTCCGCGATTAATAATGAAATCATTAAAACTCCTTCAAAATGCTTTCAAGTATCTTTTTACATGCATTAAGCCCGTTCTGCAAGTTTCAATTCCTGCAATCTGCATATTTTCAGCAAATATTCACAGAACCAAATATGATTTCAATGACAATAATACCATCATATGTTTTTACTTAATATTAGTCGTCGTCATCGTAATCATCTACTTCTTTGCTTATGCCAAGTCTTGACGAAATTGTGCGGATTCTTTTTTTGAATTTATCCACAAAAGTCGTGTATTCTTCAAGTGTCATGACATTGTTAATCATGGATTTCAGAAGCTCAGGCAATTGAGTAAATGACGGGTCAATCAAGAGGCGTTCTGTTTTCAAACCCTCATCGAAGCCGACTGGTCCAAAAGCGATAATGGGTCCGAAATTGTGCTTTTCAATCGGTGAAAAACCTTCTACAAAATCGCCGATTGGCGCATCTTCCTGCCAAAATCGCTGATTCCTGCTTCCCCACTGCGAAAACATCAAACGCTGCCAGACCGAGTTCAATAACCCCCAGGGTGTGAGTTTTCCACCGGTATCCTTTAATGATTTCTTCAAAATGGGCCAAACAAGAATGTTTGCATCAAGTTTGTATGCAGGCAAGACAGGCGGTACAAGCGAATAGGCGATAAACGGTTCATCAGAACAACTGCAATTCTCGGCAACAAGTTTAAATCGCTCTAAAGATGCCTGCTGAACCTCTTCAAGAGATGGTTCATCTGACATTTCCAAGGGTGGAAGCTCTTTTTTATACTCCCGTTTCAATTCCTTAAAGCTGAAAACCTGTGGTTTCCACTTGGGAATAGTTAATTTTTTCGTGATTGCCTTTGAATGACTAATTAACTCGTTAAATTGCTTGCCCAAAAGTGAAATATATTTCGAAAACGTTTCGAACGATAACGAATGAATCTGCGAAACAAGGTTTGAAGGGTCATTGTTTTGATACAAAAGTGAAATTATAAATGACGCCCATTCTGGAGGATATCCTGCAGAGAATGATTTATCGGTTTTCCAGCATGTTATCACAGGGGGTACAAGCGGGAAATCCTCTTTATTCTCCCAAAGTATTGGACTCTCTAGGAATTTGCTCATCAAAAATGAAGATAGTGCTGTAGGATCGAAGGCGGAGAATCTTGCGGACGAGGCAGCAGGTGTACCTTTAACCAGAAACTGTAGTGAAATCATGCCGACAGAACCTGCAACGAGATTCAGTGATTTCTTCGATTTCTTTGCAATTTTTATTTTTTTCTTTGATGTGCCATGTCTGACACCGCCGGGAATCAATGTAATAATCGGCTTAAGCTTTTTATCTTCGATTAAATCGTTCACTTTTTCAAGAGTCTTTGTGAAAACCTTGCCACCTTCGTTCGATTTCGGCGTAAGCACAATTATCAGGTGACCGGGCATTTCCTTTTTGGAATTTACGAAATCTCGAATCAATGATGCTGTAATTGCGAGCGGACCTGCAACGGATAAAACGCCGGGACCATAAAGAAATGGGCTTTCGGATTTACCTTCGAATTCCATCGCAGCATCGTCTGGCTCGAAATATGTTTCACCGGTTTTTGGGTTAAAATATGTATATCCAAGTCCAATAACAACAGCGCGGTTGCTTTTGCCAGCAATATGCAGAATAATAGGTTCTGTTAAATCAAGCTCTTCGTGCGAATTGGCAAGGTTGGCACTTGCAGGATAATAAACCGATACATCCGATGCACGTAAATCTCTGATGAATTCGAAAACAATGCACGATTCGCTGCGCTGCCTCAATAAATGCCGCGCAAAAGTCAAAAGGTTTAGCGTGCTAGATGAATCAGTCACAATACATATTCGATAAAATCAGAATCAATATAATATTATTTATTTTTGATATAGTATCAGGTTTTTAATAAATCTCATTTTAAAACTGATTTTAAGAATTTTTGCCACTAAGAACACTAAGATTCACTAAGATTTAATAATTAAGAACTTTTTGCCACGAAAAACACGAACAGTTTTCGCTCGCAATGACATCGGGGGTGATTTCGATGCGAAACCGACAAATTCTGTATACTTCGAAAAGAAAATGGCGGAAAGTCTGCCCAGGTTTACCTGACCATCCGTGATGGTTTTCAGTTGTAAAGCATCTTCAATAGGTCGAATCACTCTAGTGCTTTGTCAAGAAAGTAGTAAAGGGTTCAAAAAAACTGTCATTCCCAACTCGATTGGAAATCCAGCAGAAGTTAGAATATAATATTGTATCAGTCTGGATTCCCGTTTTCACGGGAATGACAACCCTTCG
>JAIOTL010000388.1 GCA_021106775.1 Planctomycetota bacterium
GACAAGCTCAGCCTGCGCACATGCAAGTAGAATCGAGCCGCGACCATGCCCCATGATTATTGCAGTCCGAGGATGCTGATAATGCGAATAAAGCTCCTCGATTGCAACCTGCTCGGGATTGAATTCTTCAAGAACATTCATGAAATCGTGATAAATTGATTTCAATTTGTCGGCGAGTTCGACATTCTTGTTTTGCGGCTTGATGATTCCAGCCTCGACAAGCACGAGTTTGCGATTCACCATGTCAACGATTGCATACCCCGTTGCAGATAATCCGGGGTCAACACCCAAAATCCTCATATTTCACCCTAATAATGAAATTTGTTTATGAACTTCAATGCATCGAATTGTATATAATACGTTCAGGAATCGATAGTGATACAGAAATAATGTTTCTGTCATTATCAACTTGATTGGGAATCCAGCGAATACAAGAGATAATCAGTATTACTGGATTCCTGCTTTCGCAGGAATGACACACAAACCATTAAATGTTTACTAATACCCAGGAATCATAAGATAAATTGATATTAAGGACGAACAATGACTGATGCCGGAAAAGACCAAAAACAGATGTTTCAAAGCTGGGATAAACTCAGCGATTCATAGGATTTGCACGAACTCAAGAAAAAGACTGTGAAGTATAATGCTGATGCAGCACGGGATGCGGAATTCGCAATTATCGCCAAAGACCTCGTGAAGCACTACGATGACGGTCAGGTGCAGGCTTTGAACGATATTAATCTGAGGGTGAAAAAGGGTGAATACCTTGCGATTTTGGGTCCGTCAGGCTCGGGGAAATCCACACTAATGCATATTATCAGCACGCTTGACAGACCGACATCAGGTGAGGTGCTTATCAACGGGCAAAATACGAGCCAGATTAAGAACCTGCACTTTCTGCGTGCGAAAACTATTGGTTTTATCTTTCAGCTTCACAACCTGATTCCGTCTTTAACACTTGTTGATAATGTTATGATTCCTCTTGCCCCGCTGCGAATTCCATTGAAGGAGAAAAAGGAGCAGGCGCAGGCAGCACTGGAAGCGGTTGGGCTTGAGCATCGCATGCATCATGTGCCGACCAAGGTTTCGGGTGGCGAGCGTCAGCGGACAGCGTTTGCACGTGCGCTTGTGAACGACCCTGATATTATTTTGGGTGATGAGCCCACGGGGAATGTTGACACGAAAACAGGCGCGAAACTGCTGAATCTGCTGTTGAAAATTAAGGAAGAGCGTAAGACCACGTTGGTTATTGTTACACACAATCCTGAGATTGCATTTCCCGCTGACCACGAGATTATCATCCGTGACGGCATAATCTCCAGCGAAAAATTCAAGCAGTAGTCATTTTCTCTAATGTCATCCTGAGCGAAGTTTGTGAAGCAAACGCAGCTGAAGGAACCAGGCTAGTCCTATATAAACATAGATTTATGAAAAATTGTTCTATCTAGTGTTAATATTGTTTCTAATTCGTTTTTAAGCAGGCAAAATTGGAGTTCAAGATTACTTTCTAGTGGGGAGCTCAGTTCCTTTCCACCAGCAGAAACGCCCAAATGTGAAGTAATCTTTGAAGTTCTTTTCGTACGTGTCACTAGGTAAAATTTTAATAACTCTTTTCTCCAATATTGATGCAACGTAGTAAGGGTCGGAATTCTTGGAACTTTGTTTCGATTTGTAGTGCCAATATTCTTCAACGGTTTTGAGTTCTTTGTTAAAAAACTCTTCATCCATCAATTCAATAACACTAAGAATGATGTAACAGTCGAATTCTGTTAAACTAAACCATTTATATTTAACTGGGTTATAGATGTACAATCGATGTTTTGGTCGAAGTGCAACATGAATTTCTTGATTGTTAGCAGGTGGACGAATATCAACAAACAAATCAATATCAATAAATCCTTGATTTTGGATCATTGGAATATCATATGCAACGATATTTACTTTTTGGTTTTCATCTAATTCATTTTCCAATATGTAATTTGATTCTTCAAACTGGTTTTTCGAAATCGATACAGGATGATCACCATTCTTGGTAATATAATCACCAAAATCTTGTCCGAAGCCTAGTCTAATGAAATTTCCATTAGATTTTTCAATTAACCATTCTGAATCTACTTTTATGTTAACAGGACCATAGTTAAATTGAACATTTCTAACAATGACATAACTTGCATCTACTTTAGTACAAGATGTAAAAAGAATATAAGAATAAAGCAATAACAAGAACATTCGTTTCATATTTTCTCCTTCACATAAAAACTTCTATTCGTATTATATGATGTAATTTATCATTTGTAACCCATTTCTTGGCAACAACCTTCTCTAAGCTTGCTGTCAAAACAATTTAATTTTTAAGCCACGAAGATTGAGTACACATAATGTTAATGATAAACAAACTGTCTGTAAGAGTCCTGAAAACAAAATGTTTGCTTGATTCCAGCGTGAGATAATGTATCATCACATCTTCACGGAGAGATGCCGGAGTGGTCGATCGGGTTGGTTTCGAAAACCAATGAACCTTCGGGTTCCGGGGGTTCGAATCCCCCTTTCTCCGCTGAACATACAAAATAAAAGGAGAGCGTGATGCTCCCCTTGATATATCGTCATAATAGTGTACC
>JAIOTL010000396.1 GCA_021106775.1 Planctomycetota bacterium
CCGATAATGGAGAAATAAAAATTAAATTAGACGAATGTGGTTCAGAACAAACTAATTCAAATCAACAGAACTTGCTATTTCAAGTTATTGATCAAGGTGAAGGTATTTCTAAGGAAAATACAGACAAGATTTTTAACAAATATGAAACAATAAAGATGAACAAGAATCATGTTTTACAGACAGGTTTCGGTTTGGCATTCTGCAAAATGGTAGTGAATGCCCATAATGGAAAAATATATGTAAAAAGGAATAAACCTAAAGGATCAATATTTAATGTAGAAATATAAACTAATTTCCTTAAATATTAGGATTCAATAAGTGTATAATTATATGTCGAAAAGAAAAATAAAATATAATTGGATGTGTATAGTTTTGTACATATTACTATTATGTGTATGTGTAATATATTATAAATATCTTGGACTTGCAGCCCTTTTCATCCCGGTTTTGCTGCTATATTTAACTCTTATATGGATGTCAAATAAGCGACAAATGATGATATTATGCGCTTTGTCATCAATTACAATACTAATTGTGGGAATTATACATCTCGATTGGAGTTATCCAAAAACTTGTTTTGAACTATCAGTAACCATTATTTTTGTGTTGCTATATGTGCTATTATCAAAAAAACTTAATCTCAAAGAAATGCAGAATGATAATGTAGAAAGAAGAAAACATTTAGAGCACATAAGTAATATATTTGATAATTACAACGGTTTTGTTTTTGTTGTTGATGAAAATAATATGATAGTAGATATGAACAAATATGCTGAAAATATTCTGCAATATACAAAAGAAGAACTAATTAATTCCAATATTTTAGGATTATTTTCAAAGAAAGTGCATAGTTTAGTTACTAAACTGATTTCTGAAACAAAAAGTGTTTCTGAAGTAACGCTATCAATATTCAAAAAGAGCGGTAGAACAACTTCAATTTCATTTAATTCAATTATTAGAAATCTGGGTGATAGAAATATATGTTATATTTTTGCTAGTAGAAAAGATAATAAAAATGAAAAGAATAAAGTATGGGAGAAAAACTTTAAATACTATTTCGAATTAATACCCTTGGGAATGGCTATTTCATCACGTACAAAGAAATGGCTTCAAGTGAACAAAACATTACAAGATATGTTGGGTTATTCGGAGCAAGAACTTTTGAATATAACATGGTCTGAGATAACCCATCCAGAAGATTCCCATGATGAAAATAATAAATTTTTACAAATGTTAGATGGCAACATTTCTGAATACCACATCAAAAAAAGATTCATTCGTAAGGATGGACAAAATGTCTATACATTACTTCATGTTAAAGGTATAAGCGAATCTATTAAATCAATCAAATATGTTCTAATGGTTTTGCAAGATATTGCAGAAATAAATGAAACGAGACAGATATTAAATAAAAAACTCAAATATGAAAAAGGATTTGCTAATTGTTCGCGAATTCTACTTCGTGAAGATATTCCTCCTGAGCAAGCGATTAAAGAAACCTTAAAGGTGTTGTTATCGACATTTGCAATTAGAAGGATATTCGTATATGAAAATTATAACGAAAAGAATGAAAAATTATGTAGTAGACTTGTCTATGAAGTTTGTGCACAAAGCATCAATTCAGAATTGGTAAACCAAAAAAGGGAGCATATTATCTACGATTGTGGATTTGATAGATGGAAAATACTTATGCTTCAAAACCAAGTCATAAAAAGTAGATATGAAGAACTACCGCAAAGCGAGCAAAAGTTCTTTAAGTCATGGAAAATAGAATCAATTCTTGCAATCCCGCTATACATAAAAAGCAAATGGATAGGATTCATTGGATTCGAAAATGTTTTGCTGAAAGAAGATTGGAATAACAGCGAAATAGCCATGCTGCACACAATATCAGACATGATTGTAGCGTATATAGGGCGAAAGAAAACAGAGAATGAATTAGAGAATGAAAAGGCTATGCTAACAAAAAGGGTTGCCGATAGAACCAAGGAGCTTAGTGGCGCAAATGCACAGCTTGCACAAGCTGCGAAATTAAAGGATGAATTTATAGCGAGTATGAGCCATGAGTTGCGTACGCCTTTGAACGCGATATTGGGTCTATCAGAAGCATTAGTTGACCAAGTTTATGGCCCACTCAACGAAGATCACATTAAAACATTGCATACGGTAGGAAAAAGTGGTAGGCATCTGCTTGAGCTAATAAATGATATTTTGGATTTATCTAAGATAGGCGCAGGGAACTTAAAGCTAGAACTCAATGATGCAAACATATATTCTGTATGTGAAATGAGTCTCAGATGTGTTAAGCAGCAATCTAATAATAAGCAAATTGAAATAGAAACAAAATATGATAATAATGTTAAACTATTGAGAGTGGACGAACGCAGATTAAAGCAAATCCTTGTTAATCTATTATCCAATGCCATTAAATTTTCTCCAGAAAAAGGAATTATAAATTTAACAACTGAAAGTGATGAAGAAAATCAAGTTGTTAGGTTCATTGTGTCAGATTCTGGAATTGGTATTGAAGAAAATGGAATGGCAAACTTATTCAAACCATTTGTACAGCATGACAGTAGTTTATCTCGGAAGCATGGCGGAACCGGCTTAGGACTTTCTTTAGTGCAAAAACTTGTTGAAATGCATGGTGGCAGTATCACCGTTGAAAGTCAAGTTAGTAAAGGTAGCACTTTTATTGTTTCGCTTCCCTGGCAAAAGTGTCACGAATCACCAGATGCAGATATTCAATCCGACAATGATACAATTAAATTAGAGAACATCGGTGGAATTGTAGTTCACACAAAAAATAATACTACAATCCACAAGTTAAATAAATATTTCAAACAATGGAATATTAATGAAATAAATTTCATATCTGCGGAAAATGAGCTTTACCCAGCACTAACTTCAAATCCCAATTTTCTATTTCTTGATTTAGAAATGAATGAAGCTGAACTTTGCATGTGGTTAAACGAGATATCAATAGATTTAGAGACCAGAGACATTAAAACAATTATTATAACTGAAAGCGGATTAGATATTAAAAAAACTAGATATGATAAAATCTTGAATATCTTGAAACCGATTAATCAAGAATTAATTATAAATTCAATAAAAAAACTTACGCAAGGTGAAGCAGAATACCATGAATCCAATTCACTTTCAGGAGCTAATACAATGCATCCTAATCATCAATTGGTGATAATGTTAGTTGAGGACAACGAATATAATATTAATATGATTTATGACTATCTTTCAGCAAAAAAATATTTAGTCATTGTTGCGAGAAACGGTAAAGAAGCAATTAAACTTCTGCATGAATGTACACCTGATCTAATATTAATGGATATTCAAATGCCTGAAATGGACGGAATTGAAGCAATGGAAATAATCAGACGAAACGAAAGTTTCAGTAAAATTCCGATTGTTGCCCTTACTGCACTTGCAATGCCGGGCGATAGAGAGAGATGTTTGCTGGCAGGAGCAAATGATTATTTAACAAAGCCTGTAAGTTTGAAAATTCTAATTAAAACCATTGACAAATATATTAGTAAAAGGGAGAACGTTTATGAAACGTAATAAAGGCTTGATCCTAATTGTAGATGATGATCCAACAGCAAGTTTAACCCTCAAAAGTCTATTGATAAAGGACGAGCATAAAATAGACATTGTGGAAAACGGACTTGAGGCATTCGCATACCTTGAGGATAAACACCCTGACGTAATTCTACTTGACGTGATGATGCCGAATATTGACGGATTTGAAGTCTGTTCCAAGATCAAAAGTGATAAAAGATTCGAATCAATTCCAGTAATTTTGGTTACTGCACTTGACAGTAAAGAGGAACTTATTAGAGGATTAGAAGCAGGTGCAGATGAATTTTTAACAAAACCGGTAAATGGTCCTGAGCTTCGTGCAAGAGTTAACAGCATGATAAGGATAAAACACCAGTACAATGAAATTGAAGCGACTCTTGAATTACGCGAAGATTTGACGCATATTATTGCCAAAAATATGAGTGATCCACTACGAAGTATTTTGGTTTCCCTATATTTTTTGCGCAAAAATAATGGAAATAGTGAAAATTCAGATGCTGGAGGAACAGCGTACAGCGAAACATATAATTCAATTGAATCTCAAGCGTTAAAA
>JAIOTL010000099.1 GCA_021106775.1 Planctomycetota bacterium
CGGAAGCGCAGACTCAGGTTTTGCAATTTATGACGCGATGAAATTTGTAAAATGTCCAATTATTACGATAACAAATGGGATTTGTGCCAGTGCTGCTGTGATAATTTTCCTTGGTGGCGACAAAGACAAGAGATTTACGCTGCCCAACGCGCGTTTCCTTATTCATCAACCATCGACGTTTGCGCAGGGGCAGGCGACGGACTTGGCTATAACAGCGCAGGAAATCCTGAAAATCCGCGAGCAGTACAACACAATTGTATCCGAAGCAACTGGCAAATCGGTTGAGCAGATAACATCGGATGCTGACCGAGATTTCTGGCTTTCCGCGAAAGAAGCTGTCGAGTATGGTCTTGCGACCAAAGTCATCACAACTCAGGCAGAGCTTGCATAGAATCTACATTAGTTGTCCGAGAATACGCCGTAGCCGGTTGTATATTCTTCTATCTTCTTAGCAAATGTGTGCTCTTTATCGTTTTTGGGTGAATTCTCGCTCTCAGCACCACCGCGATTGTATTCATCTTTATCGCCACCAGCATCTATGAATGCTGCCATGCATGTTGACTGTCTGTCCTTATCTTGTTTATGACCTGCATCACCGAACGCTCCCGCAGATTTCGAAGTATATTTGTCCTTGCCATCGCCGTCATAAAACACAGAAAAACTCGTGATTGTACTACCGCCAAGCCCAAGACTTTTGATTTCGTAAGTATCATCTCCACTCATATCGACCAGATATGCAATTGATGTGTCCCAGGTTCCTGCACATGCTGCCACCGAAACGTTTTTATATGCATCATTACCTGCATCATCGAGAAACACACCGATTGCCTGGTGAGGTGCAAAGCCGATGCCATAACGCTGGGAATTGTATATATCATTGCCTTTCTGTGTGTGTACAATCCCAAGTCCGAAAAAATATCCGCCACCAAGACCGAATTGACCAACATCGAAAGTGTCATTACCACTGCCGTTCAATAAGATACCAACACCGCCCATGCCGTAACCGCCAGCACCTTTTTGCGGGTGTTTTCTGAAACCAATGCCCACACCCATTGACATGGCATTTGTTTCACCTTTGTCACCGTAAGTCGATGGATATGGTCCATTTACTTTGTATTTATCGTTTCCTTTTTTGTCGAAGCTAAGCGCGACACCGTTTGTAAGTCCTACGCCAATTGAATATAAATCAGCCTGATATTCATCGTTTCCTTTGGCATCATATAGAATAGCGAATCCGTTAAGCGCAAGTCCTTGAGAAAACTCGCTTCCAACGTATTTATCATCACCAGAATAATCTACAAGCATTGAAACTCCATGTGCAGCGAATGCTTGAGAACCGCGCCAGCTCTGTCTGCGTACGTTGACATCAGTTTCAACGTCGCTTTCATTGAATTTACCTTTGTTTATTGTTTTTCCCGCTTTCAAACATGGTGCAAAGTATTTGTCATCACCTTCAAGATCGCATATTGCGGCTATGCCACAAATTGCAGATGCTTGAGCGAATTTCGCATCCTCTATCATATATGTATCATCTCCTTTAAGGTCAATGACAATGCTAACAGGTCTGTCTGCAGTTACCGCAACACCAACGTTATCACCGTAAATATCTTTGCCTCCCACGTCGATTATTAAAGCAGCTTTACAATTTATATATTCGTTTTTACCTGAACCACCGATGACGATGTCGCCTGCTTCAGTTTCAATCACAGCAAGAATTTCACCTTTGACTCCATCATATTTTTCCCGTTTACTGGGCATTTTTGTGAGTTTTTCTTGTGTATATTTCAGGAAACCTTGATTAAACATTTTGCCAGTGCAATAACCTGCATTGAGAAGCTTGATTCGGTTAACTTTATTTCCCCAGTGCAGCATGGAAACATTTTGGTTTGATAGATTCTGCTCAAAAGCATCAATATAAAGTGTGTGATTGAATGATCTGAAAAACATTGGTGTTGCATCGTAAAGAAATTTCTGAGCATTCACTCGCTTATCTTCAGCTTCATCAAGCTCCATAAATGCTGCATCTCTCTGTTTTTTTATCTCAACAAGCATATTTTTGAAAAATTTAATCAGCTCTTTTCCTGAACAACCCTTCTCCGGCATTTTCATTGAGGATTTCTCGCGCTTAAGATTGTAAGGTTTTGCAAGAGTCTCAAGCATTTTACTCACATCATCCTTTGTGCTGTTCTCAAATATCCTGTCAGTAAGTTCACGAGTCTTTTTATGCGTTGAAAGTGGGTCGTTTAACATACTCATCACAAGCGGACAACTGCCATCATGCTTCATCTGTGTTGTTGTTGAATTCTTGATAGAATTATTGAACTGCATAAATCTTGACACAAATTCTTTATATTTTCCGTTCAATTCGAATTTTTCGAACAAATGCTCAATCTGTTTCTGAACTTCTTTTGGAGAATCAACCGGCTTTATTGTTTTTCCCAGTAATAATGTTGAGAAGATAAATAATACTACAAAAGCAAAAAATGATTTTATCATCAATACTTCCTCCGAGTTAATCACGTAATATACCGTATTTCAGGTGAATTTCAAGAATTCTATCAGCCCTTTTGGTTTTCTGAATTGAAGGTGAATGGAAGTTTTTGAGGATAATCTGTCAGGCGAGTGCATTTGGGAATTGAGTCAAGGAAATATCTTCCGTAATTCTTGCTTGTAAGACGTTTATCAAGCACAACAATAAGCCCCTTGTCTTCTCGATGCCTGATAAGTCTACCGAAACCCTGTACAAATTTCAACACCGCCAGAGGAATTGAAAACTCAAGGAATGAATTTTTGCCCGTTTTCTCAAGTTGATCACTTCTTGCCTTGAAAAGCGGGTCGCTTGGGACGTCGAAGGGTAGTTTGGTTATTATAACGAGTCTCAATGTATCCCCTTGTACATCAACACCCTGCCAGAATGAGTCCGTACCGAATAATATTCCTCGTGAAGTTTGTTTGAACTCATCAAGCAATTGTGAGCGTGGTTTGTCTGAGTTTTGAATGAAAAGCTGATAATTCGAATCCTCAAGCGTTTCTCTTAAATCATCATAGAGTTTGTTCATGAGCGAATAACTGGTGAAAAGGACAAAAGCACCACCTTGCGTGAGGTCAACCGCCCGTAAAATATGCTCCCGAAGGTTTTCCTCATAACTATCCTTTGCGTAAGGGTCAACAAGGTTTCTCGGCGTGATTAATATAGCATTCTCTTTGAAATTAAACGGCGAACCGAGTTTTTGCTCGACAATTGCGTTGATTTCGTAGTCGTCGTCAACCGAATTTGCATTCTCCTCAGTATCATAGTTTATGCCGACTCTATCCTTAAAAAAGATAAACGGGTCATCGGTTCCGGTTGAAATTGTCGCAGAAGTCATGGTAACAGAGTCCAGCGCAGAGAAAAGGTATTTGCGAAGGATTGAATTAACAAGCACAGGGGCAGCACTGAGAATGATTTTGCGGTTTCTGCCGATATCAACCCAGCGAATAATATTCTCATTCTGCTCTTTTATATATTCCAGAAAATTTGAAACTTGCATGAAGCGCGATGCAAAAGCTTTGATTTCTAGGGCTTTTTCATCATCCTCAGCAAGCTCGGAGAAATCTGCGAGAGTATGTGCAAATTCGTTGAGAAATTCAGGATATTTTTCGTCAATTTCAATGTTCCCCTCGATTTTCAGCGTTTTTGAATCCCGAGCTTGTTTATTTCTGGTCATTTCCGCAACATAATCTCGCCAGGCATCAAAATACTCCAAAGTTCTGTCTTTGCACTGATTCAGAGGTATGGTAAATTCAGATTTAACATCCCAGTCAACGAGCAAACCCTTGCGTTCACTCTTGTTGAGCAGTCTGCCGAAAAGATAATCAAGATATGCTTCTCTTCCTTCGCCACCGAAGTGATCAGTCGCAATTTTCTCAAGGTTGTGCGTTTCGTCGAAGATAAGATTGTTGTATTCAGGCAGAAAGCTGGCACCTTCGATGCGTAGTTTTAGGTCTGAAAACAAAAGTGCGTGATTCACGATAAGAATTTGCGCTTTGTGCATTTCCTTGCGTAAGTTGTTGTAAAAACAAGACTTATAAAATTCGCACTTTCTTCCCGGACATGAGTCTTTATCTGCGTTGACCGATTCTCGAATTGTTGAAGTAATTTGCCCTTGAAACTCCTCAAGGTCACCTGTTTCGGTTATTTCCGACCAGGTTGTAAGTTCGTCAAGAGTGATTTGATTGTCATTGGTGAAAAGTGATGCTGCTTGTATCCTTGCACGTTTAAGCCTGCGTCTGCAGAGATAATTTCCTCTGCCTTTGACCGCAATTGCCGTGAAATCGAAATCAAAGACCTCATCTTTCAGAAACGGGATGTCTTTTTTCGCGAGTTGCTCCTGCAGATTCTTTGTGTAAGTTGAAATTACGATGCGACCGTTGACATTGTCCTCAGCAAAAACGGAATATAGAATTGCCGGTACGAGGTAACCGAAACTTTTGCCCACGCCTGTTCCTGCCTCGATGATAGCATGTTTTTTCGATGACAGGGCATTGGCGACTGTTTGTGCCATGTCAAACTGTTGCGAACGATACTCGAAATTGTTAAGCGTTTTTCCAATAACTCCGTCTTCGCCTATAATTTCGATCACCAGTTTCTGCAGTTCATCAGGATTCATCGTTACTCCTCGGTCGATTGATGGACGGCTTATTTTTCAGACCTTTGACCCGGATTTCTTCGCGCACAACCTCATTGTCACCGGTGAGATTCTTTTGTCTGCGGATTTCGGTTTCTAGGGATTCGAGGAGATTTTTTGTGTTCAAACCCGTAGCTGCAGAAATTGAAAAACGAACCAAAGGTAGCTTTTCCGCGAGTTTTTCAACGTTTTTCTGAGCGAGAGGAATGTCAATTTTGTTAGCAGCAAGGATTTTTGTCTTTTCTGCGAGTTTTTCTGAGAAAGCCCGCAGCTCATTGTCGATAATTTCAATATTTTTAACGATTTCCTCAGGTTTTTCCATGCTGAAATCCACGATATGCAAAATAATGCGTGTTCGCTCGATATGCTTGAGAAATCGGTCGCCGAGTCCTGCACCCTTGCTTGCACCTTCAATCAACCCCGGCAAGTCCGCCACGACAAAGCTTCGGTTGAGACCAAGTGAAACAATGCCAAGCTGGGGCACTAACGTCGTGAACGGATAATCCGCGATTTTAGGCGTCGCAGCACTGATTTGCGCTAGAAATGTCGATTTACCAGCGTTCGGGAGCCCTACAAGTCCAACATCTGCGATGAGTTTAAGCTCAAGTTTGAGTTTCTTCTTTTCGCTGATTCCGCCTGGGGTTGCTTCGTGCGGAGTCTGATTCAGCGCGGTGGCAAAATGTTTATTACCCTTACCGCCCTTGCCACCATTGGCAACGATAACAGTTTCATCATGCTTTGTCAGGTCTCGTATAAGCAGGTTTGTATCCGCATCATAAATCATCGTCCCAACGGGAACCTTAATTTCTATGCTTTTGCCGCTTTTGCCGGATTTCTGCGTGGATGAACCATCCTGTCCGTTCTTCGCCTTGAAAACGCGCCGAAGGTGCACATCATAAAGTGTTGCCAGGCTTTCATCCGCTATAAAAACTATATCTCCTCCCTTTCCACCGTCCCCACCGTCAGGTCCACCCTTGGGCACAAACTTTTCACGTCGGAAAGAAACACAGCCGTTGCCTCCCTTCCCAGAAAACACTTCAATAATCGTTTCATCGAGAAAATACATAACTAATTCAACTTGCCTTTACGAAAAACGTTATAATAGCATATTTAACTTAATTTGCGGGATGAACATGAACAAAATTAGTTATTTCGTCATTATTCTTGGTGTTTTTGTGCTGACGTTCAGCGTGTTAAATGCGCAGGATACTTGCCCCTGGGACCAACATTTGTACGAAAACGAATGTAAACAGATGCCTGATTTAAGTGATTTTCTGGCGGGAAAACGATATGTTCTGCCTGCGAGCCCAAATTATAAAGGTTTTATCAATAAAAAGTACCCAGTTTCTTTGATTTTGAAGCTTCTGCAAAGCGAAGAAGTTGAAATAGCTGCGGATTTGAAGGATTTAAAAACTGATGAGCAGACATTTTTCATGTGGATTGTTGATTATGTGAAGAATCGCAAGGCAGACAAGGCAAATCAGCTTGTTCCCACTGATATAAATTATGACCTTGGAAATGATTGGCGGATGCGCGGTGCAAGTAGCCAGCGTCCCAACGACAAAGTTCAGGTAGAGTTTAAGGAGCGTAAGACCGATGTTTTCAGGCAGGTTATGGGTAAAACTCTTGGAATCAAGTCGGATGCTGTATTGTTAACGCCGGGAAATTTTACGCTTGAGTTTTTCGAGGTTTTGCAGGCGATTGAATCAGCAAATTTTAGTAAATTCAATGAGTTCAGGGCGGAATTGTTTTTTGCATTCGGCGAGGTGTTGACAATCACTGGTTTGAAGCATAATGCGTTTCGAGCGTATCTGCAGAGTGCGGAGTTAACTAAGAATGATCGCCAACATGAGATTTCTACAATTGCTGCAAGAGAGATAAAACAGTCGATGCGAGCGGATTTTGATAAATTTGAAGACACTTTTTTACAGACTCAAAAGGAAGAAGCTCAGAAATTCAATGTTGCATTTACTCTATTTGCGCAAAAGCACGCGGAATCCGGGGAATTCAAGGATTTTGCGAAAATGAAGGCACTGTTTCAGGCTGATTACAGCAATGGCAGTAAAAGTTCAGTGCTTTTACTCGTTGGTGCTGGTATTTTTGTTCTTTTGATGCTGATAATATTATCACGTAAATGCGGCGGATGAAGGTAAATGCTTGATGCTCATGAAGCATCGGATTTCTTGGATTTACGCATCAATTTCTCGCGCCAACCCTTGGGTAGTAAAGTTTGAGGGAATATTTCGCGTGCTTGTTCAAGGATTTCAAGCATTTGATTCGGTGTGTAACGCTCAGAAATGTGCATCAGATAAAGTTTTTTCACACCTGCTTTTTTCCCGATTTCCGCTGATTCACGTGCGATGAGATGATAATTTCGCTCTGCAAGCTCGATGTCAGCGTTGTCGTACATGCTTTCGCAGACAATTGTTTTACACCCCTGAATCATTTTTTGCAGGTTTTCCCAAGTTTTCGTATCAAGCCTGAAGTCTGTCAGATACGCAATTGAATCACCAGATTTTTCTCGGAATAACCATTTTCTGAGATTTCCAACGCTATGTTTATCTTTATCGAAGAAAATATTGTCAGAGTCCGGAATTTCGGGGTTTTTGAGGATCTGCAACCAGCCTCCTGGAGTTAAGTTCATCTTTCTCAACTTCTTCTCGTCTATTACAGGCAAAGTTTTTTCGCGAACACAAAATGAAAGCGTTGGCGTTTTGTGGTTCATAATGACCGCATCGATGGAAAACGTTGGTAAATCGAGGATTGTTCGATCATATTCGCGCTCATCGACAAAATGTTTTTGTTCAAAGAGTTCATGCTTCTCAAACCTATATGTTGTCAGGGTTTTCTCGCAGCATTCTGTAACAAACCATGAACATTTCGGCTGTTCAAGATTCCACGTAAAACCCATGAATCTGTTGTGTATCACGTCAACGGTTCCGCCAGGCACGTAGATATGAACAGGTTCACTGCGGTGATATACCCGGCGAAAGTAATAATCGAAGCCTGCGACATGGTCCATATGAAAATGCGAGAAGAACAGATAATCTATCCCTTTGAGCTGAGAAACACTGATTTTATCCAGGCAACCTTCACCACAGTCGAACAAAAGCTTTTCAACCGATGCTCCCGTATCAACACGCAGATACAAGCAGTTATCGAAGCCTGGACGTCCGAGAATATGAAAATCAATGCTCATTTCGCATCCTTCATTATTTTGTATAGGTTGATGATACTTGAGATATTATGCTGAACATAGTCGATTCTTATGCTGTAATTCGTCGGTCCTCGCTGAAACCCTCCAATAACCCGCTCTGGCTTCGGGAAAAATAGAACATTTTCCTGTCGAAACTGAGTTCTAAGCTGAAAAAGAATGCTCATTTTAACTGCTTTTAATGCTTCCGCAGCATTTTTCTCGAGTCCGAAATCTTTGAAAAGTCTGTACGCCGCCAAAATCCCCTCGCTGCGCGTCGCCGTTGGCGTTGAGCGTGGATTCGAATAATAACTTCCGATAATTTCAGGTTTTTTCGGGTCATTATTCATTGATAACAGCATGGATTTTACGATTCTGATGCTTTTCGTCAAAAATTCTGGATGCTTTTCTTGCCGATGTATTTCGTTCAACGCATACAGCAACCAGTGGTCGTGATATGTGTCCTCGATAGAACTGTCCTTGTCCCGAATGTTTATGATGTATTTCGCGCCTGCAACCGCTGTTTTGATAAGACTTTCATCCTTTGTCAGTGCGTAAATCCGCATAATCCCAAGCAATGCTTCACCAGGATAATACGCGCAGGGATTGTCAATAATCTTGCGTGTTGAATAATATTGCTTGTGAAACCTGAATTTCCCGTTCTTCTCCTGAATAAGCTGAAACCATTTGCCAATTTTCTTCAAAGTATCAAGATACTCTTCATCACCCGTCTGCTCAATGTATTTTGACAGCGCAATTGCTGCGAGCCCGTTCCCGCCAAGCTTCAGAACATCATCCTCAACAATGCAGACCGTGTCATCAGTATAATCCTTCATCTGCCCAATCGCATAATCGAGTGCTTTTTTCGCAGACTTCAGAAGCTCTTTATCCTTTGTAAGCTCGTAAACTTCAAGCATCGAGTAAATTGTGCCGCAATGCCTGAGAATGTTGTAACTCTTTGAAGGTCTATTTCTACCGGGGTAATAAGCATAAACAAAGCGTCCGTCGCTTAGAACCATGTTTTTCAGGTAATCACCAGCAATTTTGTATGCATAAAGAAGGTCGTCGGTTTTTATATTCTTGAAGTGCTGAAACCCTTTCAAAAGCACGATAATACGCTTACCGCCTGTAAAAAAGCTTTTAATTCCAACCTTCCTCGCATCAAAAGTCTTCAGATTTTTGATATATGCAAGGTTTTGCGTGAACTGAGGCTGCGTTTTCAGGTATTTCAACAATCTATCGGCTTCAAGCAGGTTTTCGTCGTCGATAAGATCCAGGGAAATAAGCTCTTCAGGCAGAAAATACATGCTGAATTCATCTTTAATTAAGCCCAGACAAAAATACTCCCTCAGGAAATTGATTTCGAATCTTGAGTCAAAACTCTCGATTTCGGTTTCTCTGACGATAAAATCCGTTCGCAATGTGAATTTTCCTTTAATCGGCAGCACAAGCGAGTTGCGGTCGTTTAGCGCGACAAGTTTACCACTCACAAACATATAAATGTACTTTTTTGTTGGTTTTTCATCGGTTGCTACTGTCAGAATTACTTTTAGCGGTTGATTCAGCGAAGTTACAGCAGTTGGTACCGTTTTCTGGTCAATCTTGTCCGATTTTAAGTAATCATACAGGATTTTGGTCAATGCTTCAAAATCGGCATCTGTTAAATCATTTATTTTCGTTGGATTCTCAAGAGTTTTTGTCGGTACAATTTCGCTTACATCAGTTTTGTCAGAAGCACAGGAAGTTTGACAGGAAAGCATTAATGTGCTGAAAATTGTTATCAGAAAAACGCTTAGGAATTTAACCTTTTTCTTATATTTCATCATTTATCCTTACATAAAGTTTTATTCATACATTTTTGAGTAAATCACGCAAGTCAGCAAGGTTTTCAATTATGAAATCAGCGTTGTCGCAGTCATATTCTTCCCGATTATTTGTGATAAAACACGTAAAGCAACCTGCTTTTTGCCCAGCGATAATATCATATTTGAAGTCACCAATCATCAGGGTCTCGTCCGGCATTGCATCAAGCGCGTTGAGAGCTTTCAAAACCGCATCTGGCTTGGGTTTGTAGGGTGAATCTTCACGGGAAATAAGCACTTCAGGCGTAAAACCGATCAAATCAAGCGTTATCATGGCATTTTTCCGTGAGTTTCGAGTCAGTACCGCAATTTTGTATCTTCTTCCGTTAAGAAATTCCATCAACTTCGGATAACCATGATTTGGCGTAGAATTCGTAGCAGCGTGAAGCTCGTGTTTATCAAGGATTGCCCAAAGTCTGCTCCGCTTGTCTGCATCTTCAACTGTCTCAAGATACTCAAGAATGCTGATTCCAACAGGCACGTCCATTTCAACTTTGATTGCGTCGAAATCAAGCATCGGCATGGTTAAGGTGCCGTCCATATCGAATAGAAGACAATTTATCCCGGTTAGCAAATTCTCCTCCGAAATTTCACAAAATTATCCCAGAAATCGGTTAATTTACAATAAATTTCGAATTCCATAAAAAAACCGCCAACAAAGTCAGCGGTTTGGAGAGGGAAGTACAGCGAATTAACGCTGCACCAATTCTACGTAGTAAATAATATTGTGTTTGAATTAAGAGCTTGCGATGAAATATCTTTTCGATTTTGTTAAAATCAATTCGAGATTAGTTCTTTAGACTGAGTGTAACCGAAGTTTTGTTGAGGTTTTCGCGATTGAAGAAAGGTCAATGATAGGATGAATCTGGATGAAAAGTTGTGGTTTATTTCGTGCCACATAACTTATCTTTTTCCGTTTTTCCATCTTTCAATCAAGCGCATATATTCTTTGAATTTAACGGAAGTCTGCTGAATTAGTTTCTTAATTCTATCCCTGCTACGACCCAGTTCGCGCGCGTTAAAATCGATGTATCTGAGCTCAATGGCTGATAAATCTTTTCGAGAAAGTTTATTATCGCTAATTTTTTTCGCGATTTCACCTCTTTTAACTGATATTTTTACCAAACGCGTATCGAGTTCACTTCTAATTGCAGCAATATTCTTTATTGACTCACTAATCTCGCCAACAAAACCTGTATTTTGATTGCGATAAAGCTCAGCATATCCGAGAATCACTAGTGGATCGTCCTTGAATTCCTGCAGAAGAACTTCTATCCATTCCTGCGCTTTGAGATGCAGATGAAACTCGTCTTTTAAGAGATAGTACATTTTCCAGATATTGCTCGGGTCGCGTGGATTTTCCTTGATTTTTTCGGTTAAATCTATGAATTTTGCGATTTTTGTGTCGAAACTGTTCATCCAGCCCTTTATTTCACCCAGTCGCATCGCTCTTTCGTCATTAAACTCAATGAAAGTCTTTCTTTCTTCGGCAGGCAAATATGATTTCAGAAGCGATTTTATTTCTTTATCGATTTTCTTGGCAATTTTTGTGTCCCATTTCTCACCATCGAAAATATCAACAATTCGCATATAAATGTACATAACCATTGCTTCGCCGTTTGCATTTTTGGGTGATTTTTTATTACCAAAGATTTTGACAAGCTCGGATTTAACTTTGCTCCACTGCTCAAGCATGAAATAAATTGTAGCCCTGTAATAATTGGCGTCAACTTTTTCAAGAATACTCAGTACTTTCGGGACATCGCCGGTGTTAGCGGATTTTAGATATTTTTTTCTGTATTCATGACGAATTTCGGTATATTTTTTCCAGATTTTCGCGTTTTCTTCTTTTTTCTTCTTGGATAATTCAGATTTTTTTTGTGCTTCAATCTCTTTCTTTTCAGCGGTTTCGGTCTCTTTTTCCGTTTTATCAATATCTTGTTTGTTCGGGAAAAATTGACCATATACGGGTGAAACCGTGATAATCGTGATAATTAATGCCATAAACAGCATCTTGAAAATAACCTTCATGCTTACTCCAATGCATTTCATTCATCAAATATGACACAAAATTTCAAAATATCATACTGACAATTTCGAAAAATCGCGTACTGATATTATATTATCTTCGGAAAATTTTAGTAAAATAAACTTATAGGACACAACCTAAATGACAAAAGGTTGGTAGAAAAACACACATGGCTTAAAAAACTTTGGAAGCGAGATTAATCTTTGAATAAACCTTGAAACACCATAATCCTGAGCTAAACCGCATGTTTTCGCAGGGCAAAACTGAGCGGTTTAAAACGTTCGAGTTGATGCTCTTGTTAGTGACTCTCTTCGTATTCTTCGATTTCTAAACCGAACTTCAGTTCACCAAAGCCCTGACCAAAACGGACTGTCATGAGGGCTTCGACTGTTGCTCCCGGCGCTAGTGAGTCTATTGTAAATCCACAGTAGAAATATGTTCCATAGAAATCGTCGGAAGAGCGAAAGCGCAAGTTGCATCCTCTAAGGTTCTTTGATTGGGCTGAACGATTCGTAACTCGTACGGGTATTTCATAGAGCTTGCCTGTCTGCCAAGCGTATTTTCCCGTTAGTTTTGGTTCCAGCAAAAGTCCATCCGAGAGGGACGTTTTAGCAAATTCAACCGTGATGTAAGTAAATTGTTCAGCAATAACGGGCTCAAACTGCTGTCCTTGCACGCAATAGGCTGCGAGTAGTTGCTCCGTTTGCTTGACTCGAAAGGTTTGTTCGCAAATAAAGCAGAACTCCATTATTCCGTCATCATTTACGTCGAGTAGTTTAGTTTTGAGATCGCCTCGGCGGTTGTATAGCCATTGTGACTTCCAGTGCACAATCTTGCCATCAGGATTCTTGAGGTATGCCAGAATAAAGTCTTCACCCGGCATACTTTTTGCCTGCGAATTTAACACCAGCACTTGGAAGTGCTGACCATCAGTGCTTTCAAGGTCATGTGTTTTGATGTTTTTTAACCAAGGAAAATAATTCCGCATCACATACTTCAGCTCAGGCAAGGAATGATTAATCCACCATCCACCTTTGCTCACTTCGTCTTGGATATCTTCATATATCTTGGGATCCACCAGTTCCACAACTGGTATGATTTGCTTTTCAGCGCAGGATGCTAGCAAAAGAGCCAGCAATATAGATATTGTAATCTTCACTATCTTATCCACAACAAATTATTGTATGATTTTCTAACAATTATCATTATAGAAAAGGATTGTCAATTATTTATTGAATATAATAGGATATACTTCCTGATAACATCCATTAAATCATGATATAGAAAACCAGATAGAACTATTACTACGTTGTGTTACGTAAGTATTTTTGAGGAGATTTTTTCAGATTATTACACTGTTACATTATCATAATAAATAAACGGTAGGTCAGGCATCTTGCCTGACTTTTTAAGCATCATCATGACAGGCTAGGAAGCCTGTCCTACCAATACCTAAAACTTCTGTTACGCTGTACTATATTCGAGGTCGATTATTTCTTTTTCGATGCTTTGCGCTTTTCTTCGAGCTCTTCCTTGCCGACAAGTTCCCAGAGAACAAGCTGAGAATCGTCACCCTGTCTTTTCTTCGGAAGCCTTAGAATACGCGTGTAACCGCCGGGTCTGTCAACGTATCTTTCACCCAAATCGTCAAACAGCTTCTGGAGGATTGTGCGGATACGTTCTTTCGGCGTGAGAATCGGATCGCCGTCCTTGTCATACAATTTCTGCTTGCCAAGCCGAGAAATCACAATTCTGATGTAGTGAAGTCTGGTAAGCTTCGCTTTTTCCTTCTGTTCCGTCGTGCTCGCATCACGGTCAGCGATGAATGCTTTTTTCGCCATGGTGATAATCTTTTCTGCTTTTGGACGATATTCTTTCGCCTTGGTGATAGTTGTTACAATTCGTTCATGTGTCAGAAGCTGATTGATTAAATTCTTTTCAATTGCCTTGCGATGACCCAAATGTGAGCCAATCTTTCTTCCTTTGACCTTATGCCGCATATTTTCCTCCTGTGTGTTATGTCGATCGGGAACTGATGGGATTACGACTTCCCAAAAGCCGCGCGACTAAAACGAGAATTTTATCAGGTGGCAGTCCGGTTGCAACCTATTTTTGATGAAATATCCACAAATCGCAATGTTTTTCTTAATCAAGCAGTGTTTGTTAAGTATGTCATTGCAAGCGTTGTGCTTGTCATTCTGAGCGCAGCGAAGAATCCAGGATGGTCATACGTGAATTTGAGAATAATGAAAAATGTAATTCCCAATGAAGACAAAGATTCAGATTCTGAACTTTTCAGACATAGTTTAATTAAACAAATTCCACGTTTAACCTTCCGCTATCCTGGATTCTTCGGTCATTTCATTCCCTCAGAATGACAAGATTCTGTGAAATATGCAAAAGAACGGAAAGAAAAGCATGTTTACATGCCTGGATTCCTGCTTTCGCAGGAATGACATCCATCAAATGTTACTTGACACTGTGTTAGCCAAAGGGGCGGCGATGATAAATGTACCATTCGAAGAAAATCAGCAAAAGAGCGAACATCAGCATGTATTGCCAGTATTCTCGTGTACTTTTCAGGTCTTCAGTGCGAACATTTCCAGAACCACCCTTAAAACTCAGGTGTTCTCGTGGGCTAATGTTGCTTTCATCAAAGTTTAACAAAGCAACCGCCAACTCTTTCGATTCATCGCCAACGGAGAGTTTGTAAACGCCTGATTCAATCAATTGCCCAAGATGCCAA
>JAIOTL010000193.1 GCA_021106775.1 Planctomycetota bacterium
ACCCCGCACACGGGAATTTAAAATAAGGTGACATCGATTCTTCGTGAATTCTTTGTGCCTTTGAGCCTTTTGCCATAGACATCCCTTTGGAAGTGGCAAGAAAAACAATCAAATATTAGCCACCAAGACACTAAAACACAAAGGCTCACTAAACCAAGCACTTAAGATTCGATGTCATTGGCAGGCTCTCGAAGTATGAACCGATTACATTTAAAAATATTTATAGTATGAGATAAGTGACAGATCCCGCATTGCTGGGCATGCGGGATTAATTCGACTATCAGTTTTTATTGCGACTTTGTCTTATAAAAACTGAGTCTCATTAAAAAACCTCCCGCCGCAGGCGGGAGGAAAAATGATCATGAAGAGGAATATATAAGGGTAGATAATGTGTTAGAATAGTCGAAATGTAAATCGCAGATTATATGGTTTGTTCATTTCTACTGAACAATTTCTTAAATGCAAATTGTACAACTGTCCGTGAACATATGATTCAAGCCTGGAATCACTTCCGAAAGAATCAACAATTTCAACATTTCCATCACGGTTGAACAGCATAGTTACCGCAACAACACCTTCGAGCTTTTGTTTGACAGCAAAATCAGGATACTTAACCTGCCGCTGAAGACAGTCATGCGAACGTTCAGGAAATCCATCTGTGATCACTATTTCATCAAGATCGATTACAATAGTATCTTCCGTATTAGGAGTAGCATCATTTGATTTTTCAGATGTTTCAATATCAAAAATTATATCTGGATTTTCAAATACCAGGAGTTTGTCGACAGGGTTTTCATAAATAACGTCGAGCGGCAGATTGAGAGCAGTAAACGAGTATGCGAGATTAAAGAAAATAATCCCGCAAAATAGCAGAATTAATTTTAGAGTTTTCATGGTTTGTGTATTCTTTAGTTATCATGTTTAAATTGGTTACACTATTTAAATCTACTATTATGCCAAACTCCTTAAGGAGTTATTATAGTGTAACTTAGGTCGGTTAACCACACAAAATAAAATAAATTAGTGTACGTACACTTGCAATATTGTACGCCTGCGCACAATGAAAACTATTGAAAATTTCAAACACTTAATATGATTGTATATCTTTACAACTTAAAAATTAAAAATTCGAGGTTAATATGAACTGGAACAGAATTTATTTAGTTGGGCTTATTATATCAGTTGCACTAAGCATTTTTGCACAGAATGATAATGCCGTTTATAAAGAAAAAAAGGATGGATTTTACCAGAACACCATTCAGAAAGAAATCAAAGAATTTGAAAACCGGAATCAGGACACAAATCCGGAAACTTATCTTTCAATTGATTTTGAAGGCAAGGATTACCCTGTTAACATAGATGAATACAAACAATTCTGGCATAATCCTCCCGTATCACAGGGGGCAACCGGCACTTGCTGGTGTTTTGGATCGGTTTCCTTTTTTGAATCTGAAATATTCAGGACTACCGGTCAAAAAGTGAAGCTATCGGAAATGTTTTTTGTTTATTATGAATACATCGAACGTGCCCGCGCTTTTGTAAAAAAAAGGGGCAATATGCAATTCGGGCAGGGATCAGAAGCCAATGCCGTCCCAAAGCTCATGAAAAAGTATGGGGCAGTTCCGGCATCAGCCTACACTGGCATACTGGAAGGACAGGAATTTTACAATCATGATGGAATGTTAAAAGAAATGAAATCTTATTTAAAATGGGTAAAAGAGAGCAATTCCTGGAATGAACAAATGGTGGTAAATACTTTTAAAGACATTTTAAATACCTACATGACCGAACCGCCTTCAATCTTTATTTATGAAGGGAAAGAAATTACACCAATAGAATACCTGGAAAATGTTATCCAGCTAAATCCGGAAGATTATTTCAGTTTTATGTCAACCCAATCCAAAACCTATAATGAGAAAGGAGAACTGGTTGAACCTGATAACTGGTGGCACGATAACAGCTATTACAATGTTCATCTCGATGATTTCCTTTCCATATTTAAAAGCGCTCTCAAAGAAGGATATACGCTGAGCTTCTGTGGTGATGTGAGCGAACCCGGTTACGACCGTTATGAAGAAGTTGGCATCATTCCTACGTATGACATTCCTTCTGATTATATCAATGAGGATTCGCGTGAATACCGCATGTACAACAAATCCACCACCGATGATCATTGTATGCACATTGTGGGCTACACGGAAGAAAAAGACGACTGGTGGTTCCTTGTCAAAGATTCCAGCTCAAGTGGATTTGACGGCACCAACAAAGGCTACCGTTTTATGCATGAAGATTATATCAGGCTGAAGATCCTAACCATTCTTGTGTATAAGTACGGAGCAAAGGAAGTACTGGATAACATCATTAAATAAATCAGTTTTATTGGCTTAAGCTAAATAAATATTCAGGCACTCTAAGGACACTCAAGGCAATCATAATTAAAATACTCGTATCCTTGACTTCTAATCTTTTTACTATTTTTATAACCAATAACAGACTAAAA
>JAIOTL010000389.1 GCA_021106775.1 Planctomycetota bacterium
GGTTGAATTTGCGTATTTTCAGCAGAGATTGAATGATTGATTTGCGCAAAAGCCCTTCGCCTGTTCGAATCGGGTTATTCGCTTTCACGGATTTATCGTGCTTCCATGGCGAATGTTCATAAATTTTCTGCTCAGGCACAAAACTATCGCTGAAAGTCTCCGAAAATCCTGCTCCGATGATGATGTCCTTCAGCATATCCGTGAGTTTCTCGATGTCATTGGGTTTCACACCCTTAATTCGCATGTCTGATTTTGTCGGCACCTTGTCATAACCGTAAATCCTGCCCACTTCTTCAACCAGGTCGATTTCGCGTTCGAGGTCGCGGCGGAACGAGGGTGCAGTTACATCGTAAACTTCATTTTCCTTGGAAACCGTAACTCCAAGCCCCAAACCTTTGAAAATGCGCATCACATCTGCAATCGGGACTTCAATTCCCAGACATTTCTTGATAGCAGGCATTCTGAACACGATTTTGTTAGACGGCGCAACGATCTTGCCTTGCTCGATAATATTTTCATGGATTATCGCACCGTCCCAAGATTCTGCAATCAGGCTTGCTGCACGACGGGATGCTTTCAGAATTGCACCAGGATCAACACCGCGTTCATAACGATATGACGAATCGCTGGAAAGTCCGAGCTTGCGTGAAGTACGACGTATGCTCATCGGCGAGAAATAAGCAGCTTCAAGCAGAACAGTCGTCGTTTCCTCATTAATTTCGCTTTTCATCCCGCCCATTACACCACCTACACACTGCGGATTCTCTGCATCGGCAATTACACACATTTCAGTATCAAGCACATATTCGCGGTCATCAATCGCATGAATTTTCTCGTCTTTTCGTGCACGACGCACAACAATCCGATTTTCCGCAAGTTTATCAAAGTCAAATGCATGCAAAGGCTGCGAATATTCAAGCATCACAAAGTTCGTGATGTCAGCAATGTTATTAATCGGTCGAATCGACTTTACCGATGATAAAGTTTCGATGTATTCCTGCAGCCATTTCGGAGATTCCTGAACTTTCACACCAGAAATAAGTTGAGCCGAGTAATACGGACACAAATCAGGACATTCCAGAGCAACCGACGTCAGCAAGTTTATATTTTTGCCTTTTGCTGTGTAATCGGCTTTCGGTTCTACAAAATCTACACCCAAAATCGCAGCAATTTCACGCGCCAAGCCGAGTGCGCCGTAACAATCAGTCCTGTTGGAAGTAATCTCAAACTTAAATGCAGTATCTCCAGTTTCGCTTACCGGTATCATGTCTTCGCATTCAGTACCTGACATCGTAAACAGATCATCAAGTTCGCTCGCGCCAACTTTGAAATCCACATACTGCTTCAGCCATTTGAGAGTTGTTTCCATCATTAATCTCCAAAACCGACAAACAAGCCAGTTAAGATAGCAATATATCCTGTCTTCACAAGGAAATTATGTACACCACCTTCCGCTTAACGTATAATTCTCTGTGAACCAAATTGCATAAATTACGGTTTTTATAATAATGCTTTGAGACATATTTTTAAAGAAGTTGTCATTCCCAACTTGATTGGGAATCCAGAATTTATCTAATTCGGTAAAAAACTGGATTCCTGCTTTCGCAGGAATGACAAGCAACAACTGACATTTTATGTCACCGAGCAATAATAAATAAATTTCACCTATAAATGACTTTCGAGGAGGAATGATGAGTAACTCGATTTCACCTGAGAATTTTATGTTATCACCAGATCAATTGAAGTGGTGCTGCGATCTCGAAAGTTACGATTATCTGAAAACCGGAATTATTCCGAGAATTACAGGAACAGTTGGACAAAAACGCGCATTGAACGCCATTGACCTGGGTTTGGAAATTGAAGCACCAGGCTATAATATTTTTGTTACGGGCTTTCCCGGCTCTGGCAGGTCATATACGATTAAGACGATTCTATCACATATTGACAAAAGAATTGCACCTGCCAAAGACTGCTGTTACGTAAATAATTTCAAAGATGCATCAAGACCCAAGCTTATCGAGTTGGAATCAGGCAAAGGCAAGATTCTCAAACAGGAAATGAAAGCTTTCATTGAGCAGGTGCAAACACGTTTAAACACTATATTTGAGGAAGAAAAATTCAGAATTGAGCGTGACGAAATTGCTGATAAATTTCAGAAGCGTGAAAAAACGCTTTTCACACAATTCGAGCTTCGAGTAAAGAAGGAAGGTCTTGCAATTGTGTATATTCAGCGTGGTTCTGTGCAAACTCCTGAGATATTTCCTGTTGTCGATGAAAAACCCGTACCACTTGATACACTTGAAGTTGGAGAGCATAAAGACAAATATAACGAAGAAGAATTGAAAGAAATTGTAGATAAAATCGACGAATTTAAGCTTGAAATGAACAAGCTCCTTCAGGAAGGCAGACGTTTAGCCAAGGAAATGATGCGCGAAATCAAGGTTCTTGAGCAATATGTTGCTCGAAACGTCATCGAGGACTTGATACAAAACGTGCAGGAAGAATTTGTCGGCAATCTTCGTGTAAAGAAATATCTCGACGACGTGATAAAACATATGTTGGATAATCTTGAGAACTTTCGTAAGGAAGACATCGAAAAAAATCCGATGCAGATGTTACAGAAACAGCATTCGTCGCTGCGTGAATATGAAGTGAATATTGTCATTGATACTGCGGAAATCGACGAACCGCCAATTATCATCGAGAAAAATCCGACATTTACGAATCTTTTCGGCACGGTTGAACGAGAATTCGAGCGCAGTGGTGCAGTTATCACGGATTTCACAAAAATTAAGGCGGGTTCGCTTCTGCGGGCAGACGGCGGTTTCCTGGTGCTAAATGTTCGGGATATTATCGCGGAGCCGGGCGTTTGGCGCAATCTCGTGCGAACGCTAAAGAATCGCGAGCTTGAGATTCAAACCCTTGAATCCTCGCTGATGCTTGCGCCATCAGTGATAAAACCAGAACCCATCCCGATTTATTTGAAAGTCATTCTTCTTGGTGACGAGCGTTATTATCAGCTTTTGAATTATTATGATGAGGATTTTCTCAAGATTTTCAAGATTAAAGCGGAATTTGACAGTACAACGTCAATTTCAAAGGGACATTTGAAGGAATTTGCTGCAGTACTCGACAATCTCATCCGCGAAGAGAAAATGCAAAATTTTACTCCTGACGGGTACGCGGCAATTATTGAGGAATCGGTGCGTTTCGCAGGTCGAAGGAATAAAATTAGCACCCGTTTCGGCGAAATTGCGGACCTTGTGCGCGAAGCGAATCATTGGGCAAAAGAATTCGAGAAGGACAAGATAGATTCTGATGCTGTGCAGAAAGCGATAACAGAACGTGAGGAACGGCATCGGCTTGTTGACGAGAAATATCAGGAAATGCTTCTTGAAGAGGTGCTTCTGGTCTCAACTGACGGCAAGCGTGTCGGGCAAATTAACGGGCTTGCGGTTTTCGGAATTGCCCATTATTTTGGCAAACCTTCGCGAATCACGGCGTCAGCAGGTGTCGGGCGTGCAGGAATCATCAATATCGAGCGGGAATCACGACTTTCCGGATCGATTCATGACAAGGGTGTACTTATTCTGTCGGGATTTTTGCGCGATAAGTATGCACAAAACATGCCTCTGGCGTTGTCGGCATCGCTGACTTTTGAACAGAATTATGGCGGAGTTGACGGCGACAGTGCCACAATTGCTGAAACTGTCTGTCTTTTATCAGCAATCGCGCAGATTCCCATCAGGCAAGATCTTGCGGTTACCGGCTCGATGAATCAGAAGGGCGATGCGCAGGCGATTGGCGGCGTGAACCAGAAAATTGAAGGTTTTTTCGGTCTTTGCCGAGACCGCGAATTTACAGGTACTCAGGGTGTTGTTATTCCAGTCTCAAACGTTGAAGATTTAATGCTCAGACAAGATGTCATTGATGCTGCGAATCAAGAAAATTTCAAGGTTTATTCGGTTTCGAATATCGATGAAGCAATTGAGATTTTCTTCGGGATACCTGCTGGAATTGTTGACGAAGAAACCGGAAACTATCCTGAAGGAAGCGTACATCGGGCAATTCAAGACAGACTACGAAAACTTCTGGATTCAGGCAACGCAGAGCCTTCGATTATCAATGTTCTGGAGAATAAAGGTCCAATTAAATCTGATATACCCGAACCGCCGCAAGACCCGCCACCGCCAGGCGTAAAGTAATCCAGTAGGACAAGCATCTTGCCTGTCAATGCAAGCGTTCAATCAGTAGGACAGGCATCTTGCCTGTCCTACCGAAGATTCTGGATTCCTGCGTTCGCAGGAATGACACGGGGTGGTTGAGCGGAGTCGAAACTATCAATGTTACGTATTGCCTTCGACTACGCTCAGGCGACGTTTCTTCAACCTCAACAAGGGGATGTGTTTTAGCGAATCAGCACGGCACAAGCAGTTGTATGACTGCTGTTCGTCCGTATTTGTTGCTGAATCGATTTCATAGCAAATTAATAGCAAAATACTGCGAATTTATCTGCATAACGCCTGCAAAACGCTACATATTGCTAAATTGATGCCTTTATGAATATTATTCCTTGGTGTGAAGCTGTTTCTGCAAATGTTTTTTCAGGTTGCCAAGCTTGGTTTTAAAATCCTTGAATTCGTTGTATTTCATGCCGAAACGGGCGTAATAATACGACAATACCAGCGAATTTAGCATTGTTGAAATGAGTGCGGAAAATCCGTCAATGCGTTTGTTGAACTCGATCCAGGTTTCGCTTGGACTTCTGCTGTATCCAAACTTCCTGAACAATCGCTCTAAATCCCTGAAGTCCGAAATAAGCCTGTTTTCGATGATGCGTGATTTTCTCGATTTCCTTGAATCTCGTACTCCTGAATCGGAATTGCCATTATTGAAAATACCCAGTAGCATTAAAAATTTCCGCGAAATCCACGACCTGTACAAAATCGCGGGAATCAATAGAATCATTATAACAAGAAGCAGACTACGAAAACCGCTACCGAGTAAGAATTTCACAAAAGATGCAAATTTCGATAACATTTCGTCATTGTCATATTCAGTCAGGAATTTACCGAAGATTTCACCTTTATCTTTATCGTCTTTTTCATCTTGCATCAGCATGTTTTCTGTATCAGAAAATAATTCATCAATTCTGTCGGGTTCATTATTGTCATTGTTATCCACAGCATCGTCTTTTGCTGATTCGTCAAAATTGTTGTAATATTTCGGGAGTTCATAAATGTCGTTCTCAACTTGCGAGATTTTTTGGTCTCTTTCCCAATCGGGCGTCGCATCGAATCGATACCATCCAAAATCCTTGAAATATACCTCAAACCAAAGATGCGCACGCAGATATTGCACTTCGTAGCGAAATTCTTCCTCCAGCCATTTGCCGCCGCGATATCCAACAACAATTCGCGTAGGAATCCCAAGATACCTCAGTAAAACCGCTGCTGCCGTATTAAACAGCGTACAATTACCAATCCTTGATTTAAACAGGAAGAATTTGAGTGGATTTTCGTGGGCAGGCACTTTCGGCGGAGCGATTTCATACGTGAATTTATAAGGAGCACAACTATTTTTCAGAAATCTGATAACTGCTCGAATAATGTCAATATCTGAATATTTGTCCGCGATAAACTCGGTGAATTCTGGATTAATCTTTGATTCTTCGATGATTTGCATTGCCAATTCATATAAATCAGCATCGAATTTCCCCACACCAAGCCAATGTTTTTCCGCTTTTCCTTTACCACGAGTGCACACTAGTGCTTTTAGCTTGTCATAATCAAAATGAAACGAATCAATGCTGTATTGCAGTTGTTGACTCAAAGTATTGGATAATAATTCTCCTGTATCTGCATTGACATTGAAACTGTTTAAATGAACGCGCAAAGGAAAATCAGGCGTGAAAAGCATCGGATAATGTTGCTCAGGAAAAAGCTGGTATTGGGCAGTAATTTTATTCGAATCAAAATCGCTGCTGAAAACCACATTTGACAGTATTCCACCACGAGTATTATTTGAGCCTTCGAGAATTTCGTACATCAGCGGGAATACATATTCAGTTTTTTTTCCTTCTGACCAAGCTATTTTGTTTTGCTTGCTTGAAATCCATCTTTCATTGTCATAAACGTCGAAAACCTTCACTTTTGTGTAAAAATCATCGAATTTAAATCGTTTTCCCACCTGTCCGAGCTTTGAGAAGTTGACGTAGAAACGAGGTTGCTTATTCAGCAGGCTTGAAAGGAATGAGTATCGCGGATTTACTTCGGAAGTTTCCTCTGGTGCTTTTGTACGCTGATTTTTCACTTCATCTTCGTCAAAAGCGGAAGGATATTCTTCATAATCATCTTCAAATTTGAAATTGTATGGGTCAAAATCGTTTTCAGGAATAA
>JAIOTL010000369.1 GCA_021106775.1 Planctomycetota bacterium
ATGAATCAAAATGCATCGAAGCCTGTTCTCAGCAAATCCAAGCGGGTTATGCTCAAGAGAATTTTTAGTGAAAACAAGAATTTACAGAAAAAAGCATCATAAAAGGAGGCATTATGAAGCGAGAAGCAGGTGATTCTAACAGGTTCAGGAGTTTGAATCAACCAAAGGTGTATGTTCAGCTTGATAAATTGACCGAGAACATCCCGATGTACGATGAAATCAAGCGATATCCGAAGCACACAAAGCAGTACAATGCATTTGTGAAATACAGCAATGTAGTTTGCAGCGCGGTTTTCAACAATCTGAAAAAACAATACGGCTATAAGATAGTTTTCATGAGAGTTGCAGGTCAGGATATTGAAACTGATGCTTTGGATATTACGCATCTGGCAATTCAGGAGCTTGAGCGTATAACTTTCGCATTCGCAGCATAAAGGAAGAATACTATGGTGGAAATCGACAAAACTGAAGAAAACAGTGGCTTCCGCGATATTCCGAAGGAGTTGAGCGAAAATTGCTTGTTCTGCAAGATTATCAAGCGTGAAATTCCATCAGATATTGTCTTCGAGGATGATGACGTGATTTGTTTCAAGGATATCAACCCTCAGGCACCGATTCATTTACTGCTCATCCCAAAAAAGCATATTCCCACAATGAACGATATCACAGATGCTGACTTCGCTCTCATGGGCAGATTATCGGGGAAGATACAAAAAATCGCAAAGCAGGAAGGTTTCGACGAAAAGGGTTACCGAACCGTGATAAACACGAATAAAGCTGCAGGTCAAGTCGTCTGGCACACCCATTATCATATTCTGGCTGGTAAAGACCGATTCGGCTGGAACCCTGCATAAACCAACATATGTTTCAAAACACGGAGAAATTGATGAGCGAAAGATTGAAATCACGATACTTGAGAAAACGAGAGGAACTCAGCAGCAACTCCCGCAAATACTTCATTGCAGGTTTATTGTTCGCCTTCTTCATGCTCTTTTTATTCCATCAATTTAGAGCAATTATCCTGAAACCAATCTCAGCATGCGAGGATTCAGCGAAAATTTATGAAGCAACCGATATTGCAGAATCGCTAAAACCTCTGGAAATTCACGAACCAACAGTAAATTTATACAAAGAATTGAACAAAACTGATTCTGAACAAGCGATTAAAGAACTAAGAAATCAAAACGATGAAAAAACTGTAAATACAGATGAAATAAAGTCTGAAATTAAGCCAACTACAGCAGATAAATCCAGAATTAATTTACATTATAAAAATATACAAAAAATAAGAATGAAAGAAAAATCAGAGAAAAGGCGGAAGTTGAATTAACTGCCAAGGAGAAAATCATGAGCAAATTGATTGAATTCAAAAGACCTGAAGTAGCCGCAGCAATCGAGCATCTCGATGCATTAAGTCATGCTAACGAATCGGTTATCACCGGCAAACAAGATTCTATTTTGCTTTCCCAGAAGGCGATTGATGCTTTTGAATTCTTCGATGTTACGCTTGTGTCAAAATTAGGCATTCGTGGTGCCGCCAACTTCCTGCAGTCATTGCCTGATATTGAGCCGAAAATTCAACTTATTGATTATTACTTAAATGAAAAAAACCTGAAAAATATCTGCATAAACAAAGCATACTTGAAATCTGTCGATCCAACCCCGCTAATAAGCAGTTGCGAAGGAAACAACGACATATCATCAAGCTGTATTATTGACTTCAAGCCCGAAAAAGGCATCGAGGATTTTGATATTTCCTTCAATATCATGAATCAGCAGGATTATGTCAGACCGTTTGTACCGATTGTTGTCGAAGCGTTCTTTTCACTCAACTACAGGCATCTTTCAATCAAGAATTGTAATCACATGCCGGTTAAGAAATTCTTCTACCTTTCACCGCTTGGCGGACACAGAACCGATACAATCCCGCTTCATTCTTTCGTAGATTGCAGTAAGTTGACTAATGGAAATATCAAGATTTCCAATATCCGCTTTTGCGTCTCTGTGCCGAAGTTCCGCTCATTATCACCGCTCAGCAGCAGGCAGTCATCGAGAAAAATCCCCGTTTTACTGAATATAAACGCAGCATAAGTAGAACAGGCATCCTTGCCTGTATATATTGATGTTGGATGTCATGCAAGATGTCTGACCTGCCGATAATGTTGCTAAATTAATGTAACAGCGTACTAGGTTCTGTCCCGTAAGTATTTTTGAGGAAATTTTATCAGATTTGTGCAAGGTTCGGAAGCGATGATTGAAAAACTCCGCAGGCATAGCCAAAGCTATGTTGAGGACGTTTCGAGTGAGGAGCTTTCGAAAATTGCGTGAAGCTGGAAAAATATACCAAAATAAACTTATGGGACAGAACTTAGTTAAAGCTCATCTAACATTGTAGTAAACAGCGTCTGCATAATCTCCCGACTGTCTGAAAGCCGATGTCCATCATCAACCAATGCCAGTTCTGCATTGATTTTACGGGCATATTCGAACACTTTTTCCGCAGGAATCAGCTCATCTCGCCAGCCGTGCAAAATCTTCACATTATCAACATCAATTTCAGGATAACCGTAATCTGACACGCCAACCGCAGGTGCCATCAGGAACATAGCAGAAATTTTGTCAGGATTCACCTCGGCGAATTTAAGCGAAACATACGAACCCATGCTTGAGCCGACAAAGAGCAAACTCTCATAATTCTGCTCTTTCAACGCGTCCCGAAGCATTTCAAGCCGAACTTTCGGGTCAATCGACAAAGTATAATCAGGCGCGATTGTTTTTGCCCCTTTATCCTCAGCAATCTTTGATAACATCTGTATCTTCGAACTCGCAGGGGAACTCGCCATGCCATGCGAAAAAACAACCAAACATGTGTCAAAATTCATTGAACCTCTTTCAAAATTTTATAGTATTTATAAAACGTAGATACAATTTAGTCAATTATTCAATATATGGAGGTAAAAAATGAGTTACGATTCTCAAGCAGACCAGTCAATTCATGCCGGGCAAATAGCGGTCGTACATGCTGAACCCAGAATTATAGGCGCATTTCTGAAAAAAGTTTACAGCCTGTTTTTCTTTGGAATTATACTTTTTGCAGGTGTCGCAGCACTTTCCACATCGTTTTTCATCAATAAACCTGAACTCATTAGTAGATTCTGGTGGGGAACAATTGTTGCCTGGATGTTGTTGTCGTTCCTCGTCGGTAGAATGTTGGTTGACCCGAAAAAAGGTGTACTAGCGCTTGTTCTTTTTGCAATCGGACAGGGAGTTATTTTTGGACCATTGCTGGCAATTGCGTACTTCGTTTCAGGTGGTTGGACAATCGTTGGGCAGGCAGTTATCCTGACCGTGCTGGTTTTCGGCGGACTCACGGGTTATGTTCTGATTACAAAGGAAGATTTCTCGTTTCTGGGCGGATTTCTATCGATTGTCGGATTTTTCCTGCTTGGGATTGTCGTTGTGTCGTTGTTATTTGGTGGACTCGCGTTAGGCAGCATATGGGCGATTGTGATACCAGCGGTTTTCATTCTGTTTTTCAGTCTGTACGTTTTGTATGACACATCCGTGATTATGCGCAAACTCCCGCCTGAATACGCTGGCGCCGGTGCTGCCATGCTCTTCCTCGATTTCGCTGGCATGCTGTATTATGTTCTCATGCTTCTCATCAGCCTGACCGGTCGCGATTGACGCCAGCACAACATTGATTTCGCAACATAATCGGTAGGTCAGGCATCTTGCCTGACACTTGCAGGAATATTGACAGGATAGGAAGCCTGTCCCACCAAAACTCTGTGTTCTCTGTGTCTCTGTGGCTAAGAATTCTTAAATAGAACATCTGGATTCTTCGTTTCACTCAGAATGACAGCATCGACATTTATGGCAGGGTTATTTTGCCGGTGAGGGCGGAGGCAGCAGCAACGCGTGCTCCGACGAGGTATGTTTCGCCTGCACCCTGTTTACCCTTGAAATTGCGATTGGAAGTCGAAAGTTGAACCTCGCCTTTTCCGGTCAAACCGATATGCCCCTGCGCGCATCCGCCGCAACCCGGATTGGAAATCAGCGCACCAGCCTCGAACAAATCCTTGAGCATTCCCGACGTCAAAAGCTCGTGGTAAACCTGATTTGTGGCAGGCGTCATCTTGAGCATGACATCTTTGTTGATTTTCTTGCCACGCAGGATTTTCG
>JAIOTL010000457.1 GCA_021106775.1 Planctomycetota bacterium
CGCGTTTTATGTCGAAATTTGCGCATCGCCCAGATATGACCGATAATTCCGCCCAAAAATGCGAGCAAAAACAGACGTTTCTCCGGAATACGCCACTTATCTTTTTCCGCTTTGTGTTTGTCGCTCCAGATTGCGGAAAATGAAACTATATTTATAAACAACATCCAGCAAAAAAATATCCAGATAAACATTTTTTACTCCCTCAGCCTTATTTCGTGTTATCCGAATGCTACCACAAAATGGATTAACTGATGGTTGAAATTACAGTTCGCAGATTTTTTTCACTGCTGAAATCGTGTCATCAATATCTTTTTCAGTTGTGAACAATCCGGGCGCAACCCTTATTGTACCTTGCGGGAAAGTGCCGATAGTTCTATGTGCTGAGGGTGAACAATGCATGCCGATTCTGGACATAATGTCGTATTCGTCATTCAACATATCACCAACGTCAGAGCAGGTTTTACCCATGATGTTGAATGATACAACCGCAGTTCTCAGCGAAACATCCAAATTGCCGTAAACCTGCACCTTAGGAATCTCAATCAAACCTTTGATTATTCTTCGAGTGAGAGCAATTTCGTGTGCCAGTATTTCGTCGAGACCTTTGTTATTGATGAACTCGATTGCTTTTAGAAGCCCGGCAAAACCAATTGTGTTTTGTGTGCCACTTTCAAATTTGTCGGGCATGTAAACAGGCTGACGCTCTTCTTCCGACCGACTTCCAGTGCCACCTAAAATAAAAGGCTCAAGAGCATTAACATCGACTGAATCGTTTATAAGCAAACCGCCCGTACCTGTTGGACCGTGCAAACCTTTATGCCCGGTGAAAGCGAGCAAATCGATGTTATCCTTTTGCATGTCAATTGACAAAACACCTGCAGTTTGCGCGGAATCGACCAAAAATAAAGCACCTTTTTCATGTGCAATCCTCCCAATCTCGCGAATGGGCTGAATTATACCGATAATATTGCTAGCATGGTTAATAACAACAAGCTTTGTTTTTTTAGTGATTGCATTCTGAAATCCCGCTAAATCCGTTGTCCCGTCAGGATTGTTAGGCACAACGATAAGGTTCAATCCTTTTTGCTCCATTGCTCGCAAAGGTCGCATCACTGCATTGTGCTCTATGCTTGATGTAACTGCGGTATCGCCAGGTTTCAGGAGCATATTTAAGCATATATTCAAAGCATATGTCGCATTGTAGGTCAGGATTACTTTTTCGGCGGTTGGCATATTGAAAAGGTTGGAAAGTGCTTCACGCACCTCGAAAAGAAGTTTGCTTGCAGCAATTGATAGATGATGTCCCGACCTGCCGGGATTACCAGCAGAATTTTCCATAAATTGCTTCATTGCATCACCAACCCCAGGTGCTTTGGGAAATGATGTTGCTGCATAATCCAAATAAATCATTTAACATCTCCAGCCGGAAGTTATACTGAGCCTTTGTTGAGCATCATATATTTTATGCGCGTTTTTTAAACTCAAAGATGTTAATACTTTTTGCATGTTGAATATTACTTTGATTTAAACCGGAGTTTTAATGGGAAAAATGACAGCAAGTCGTGGCACATTTTTCGAAGAGGACGAGATTCTTGGGAAAGCGTACGATGCCAGACTGATGAAACGCCTTCTACAATATATGAGCAAATTTAAATTACTTGTTGTATTTGTGATTACAATCACGATTTCTCTTTCAGCAGTTCAGGTTATTTGGCCTGCATTGCTTGGTCAGTTTATTGACGGTCCGTTTTCGAGCTTGATAAAAAATCCTGATAAACCGGAGATTATAAACGAGTTTTATATATTTATTGTATTTTTTGCAGTTTATATTTCATTTATTTTCATACTTAATTGGGGCAACACATTCTTTGCCAATCTTCTTGGACAGAAGATTATTCATAATATTCGCGTTGAGCTTTTCAATCATATCGAGAATTTATCTCTGCGTTTTTTCCATAAAAATCCAGTTGGCAGACTTGTAACACGTGTAACTTCAGATATTCAGACGCTTAACGAGCTTTTTACGTCAGGAATAATCGAGCTTCTAGCCGACATTGCAAAAATATTCGCTATCGTGGTTGTGATGCTCCTTATTGATTGGGAACTTGCTCTTGTTGTGCTTTCAGTTACGCCTTTCTTGCTGTTATTCTCATGGGTAATTCGCAATAGAATCCGCAGCGCGTTTCGAGCAATGCGCAAAAAGATTGCGGTTATTAACTCGTTTATAAGCGAATCATTCTCTGGAGCACGAATTATCAAGGTTTTCTGCCAGGAGAAGAAAGCCAACGAGAAACTTCAGGAGCTAAATAAGGATTACATTCAGTCAGCATTTAAAATGATAAAGAATTTTGCATTTTTTGCACCTACAATTCATGTTTTCTCGACCCTTGCTGTTGCCGGGCTGATTTATGTCGGCGGAATGCGAATTGTAACGGCGATTGGCATGGAATCTGCTGGGGCGTACAAAATCGGCGAATTCACACAGTTTTATTTCTGGACTCGTTTACTTTTCGAACCTTTGCGAGCACTTGCCGAGAAATATAATATTCTGCAGTCGGCAATGTCGAGTTCGGAGCGTATTTTTAAGATTCTGGATACTGAAATCGAAGTTAAATCTGGGAAATATTATCCCGAAAAGATTGAGGGTGTGATTGAGTTTAAGAATGTATGGTTCAGCTATGATGAAGATACTGATTCAATGGATGATATTGAAATCAACTGGGTTTTGAAGGATTTTTCGATGAAAGTTGGGCTGGGTGAAACAATTGCCCTTGTTGGTCCAACCGGTGGTGGTAAAACTACGATTATCAATCTTTTGATGCGATTTTATGATATTCAGAAGGGGCAGATTTTCGTAGATGGCAGGGATATTCGCGAGTATCAAATACAGCCTATGCGCCGAAATTTTGCCCTTGTGCTTCAAGAAGTGCTGTTTTTTGCTGGTACAATCGAGCGAAATATTCGGCTTGGAGAGAAAAATATTGACGACGAAAAAGTGCGCTGGGCTGCCGACAAAGTTTTCGCGCTGCCATTCATCGAAAAATTATCGAAAAGTTTCCGAACAGAAATTCACGAAGGCGGCATCGGGCTTTCAACCGGTCAGCGTCAACTCGTTGCCTTTGCACGGGCTCTTGCGTTCGATCCGTCGGTTTTGATACTTGATGAAGCGACCGCAAATGTTGACACGGAAAGCGAGGAAATAATCCAAAAGGCGATGCGGGAAGTCATGAAAGGCAGAACTTCGATTGTTATTGCTCACAGGCTTTCGACAATCAAAGCGGCGAATAAAATTTATGTTATTCACAAGGGTGAGATGCGCGAAACCGGCAATCATGAGGAATTAATCGCAAAAGATGGAATTTACGCGAAATTGTTCGAGCTTCAATCGCTTGAAAACAACAAAACCGCCTTCTAAACTATCTTTTTCTTGAATTTTTTACCACGGAAATCACAAAAACATTGTCATTCTGATGGAGTGAAGCGGACAAAGTCCTTTAATTATCCAGGATGTTCATACGCAAAACATCGAATAATGAACTATGTTTTTTCCAATGCAGACAAAGATTCAGATTCAGATTCAGAATTTTGCATACATAATAAATTAAATGTATTCCACGTTTAACCCTCCGCTAGCCTGGATTCTTCGTTTCACTGGCTTTGCTCGTTCCACTCAGAATGACCTCGGGGTGTGCAGGTTATGCTGGATTCCTCGCAAAGAAAAGCATCAATGATGCCTCAGAATGACACGGGGTGGGTTTATTATATTATCATTGCGAGCGTCAACCGCAGGTTGGAAGCGTCGCAATCTCAGAAACTCTGCAAAGTTATTAGTCCAATGAAGATTTCATACTTCATTTAGTGTTTTCTGTCAGCGATAGCGAATAATTCAAAAAACGAACAAAGATTTGCGATGATTGCAAATCGACAGTGTGTTTGCGAATCACCTATGGAAATCAGGAGATTGCGACGGTCGTTACACTCCCTCGCAATGACAGTCATCGTCAGCAATGACAGGC
>JAIOTL010000408.1 GCA_021106775.1 Planctomycetota bacterium
CTTGAGAACGGGATTCCGTATGCGGTTGAGGTGAGTGTGTGGATAGATTTGACCGATGACAAGGTGGCGAAGAAGAAACCGCAGTATGCCAAGGTTTACAAGTTTCGTACGCTGGTGCAGCTTCCCGCATACCCGAAAAAAGAACAACTGACCCCAAACGAAGGCGAATAACCGGAAGCACAGGTAATTAAATAAAATTTACGAACCAGAAAAATTATTTATGAAAACCCTATTTGCGGTGGCCGAATTCGGGCATTCTGCCTTTGTCGCGAAGGTCACGGGAGAGTTTGCTGCGGGATTTATAATCCGTCGGTGTATCGTTCGAGCCGAAAATGAGAATCGACGGGTCTGCACTCAGCTTCAGACTCAAAACCTTGAGATTATCCGAAATCTCGCGAATATTCTTCATCGTATCATAAATCGTTCGCCGATTGCTGATTACAGTCTCATCAATATCTTTGGTTAACTTAGTCAGGTTCGACAGAAGATCGTTGACATTCGAATCAAGCTGCTGTTGTAGCGACTCAATCAATTTCTTCAACTCCGCTCCATTCTGCTCCATCTGGTCCTTCGTAACAGCCAGGGTGTCCGTCGAAGTTTTCAATAGAGCTTCGACCTGCTCAGTATTTTTCTCAAGAAATTTTTTCAAGGTTGCGGTAATACCTTCGACATTTTCAAGGGTTAGCGTCACTTTTTCCATGTTTTCGTCGAAATTCTCGTTACTTTTCTTTGCAACCGCAGCAAATTCGTTGGAAATATTGGTAATTGCATCGAGAAGTGCTGCCTGTTTCTCGTTGAAAATAATAATTGTTTTGTTCACGTTTTTCGTTACATCCTGCGTGTTCTGCATTATCGCTTCAATACTCGTGCCGATAATCCCAGGTACTTGCATGCGTTTGCGTTTGCGGATTAAAGATTCTTCAGGCGTGTCATCAGGCAAAGGCGAGATAATGTCCCAACCTTGAGCGGAAGTGCCGGGCTCAAGAAAAACAAACAATTGCCCGAGTACATTTATCTGTTTGGCGACGAATTTCGCATTTTCATAGACTTTGATGTCCGTGCGTATTTCGCAGACGACCTCAGCATATTCGTTTCGAACGCGGGTATCACCGATTCTGCCGATATTCTTGCCGAACATGAAAATCGGTGAATTATTGCGAATCTGGCTTACATTGGTGAATCTGGCAACATATGTCGTTGTTTCGCCCATATACCTATCACTGCCTCCAAGCCAGAAAAGAAGGGCAATGAGAACCGTTGCTGCCAGCACGAGAAAACAGCCTGATTTTACTTCTGTCTTATAATATTCCATGTTTTTACCGCGAATTTTACCTGATTATAACAACTTTCAACGATAAACAAACAATTAGGTTGTTCCCGTAAGTATTTTGAGAGGATATTTTGTCAGATTTGTGCAAGCTTCGGAATCGAGGATTGAAAAACGCCGCAGGCATAGCAAAAGCTATGTTGAGGACGTTTTGAGTGATGAGATTTCGAATAAGCATTGCTTATTTTTGCTGTCAACCTTCTCAGTTACAAATTGTGCTTTACTGCGCAGTTGAGCAGGTCAAAACAAAGCCAGTATGCTGGTTGTGGGAAGCTGGCGAAATAGACCTAAAAAAGTTATGGGATACAACCTATACAGAGTTTCTTTTGCGCGGGTTTGCAAGCGGTGGACGCAGATAAAGCGGATTGAGTGATTCTTCGATGAATTCAGTGTCGGGATTGTTTTCGAGGATTAGTTTTCCGCGTTTGAGAAGAAAATCAGCATCGCATTCGAAAGGCGGATTCTCAATGTTAAGTTCCCTGATTGCTGAATGTCCGAACGCATAAATATCCCGGTTTTCCGCGAGTTCTTTTGTGAGAATGTCAGATCTTTCAATGTAAGGGGGGCACAATGCAACTGCTTTATCGTTAAATTTCTGGCAATATAATTCTCCCTGTCGGCAGTAAACCGTGGGTAAAAGAATCTTAAATTTTTCGTCCAGGTTAAGAGTCTGCAATGCTTTGAGGGCGAGGATTTCAAGTGCGGACACACCGAGTAAGGTTTTATTCGTGTTATACGCCAGCATTCGCGCAGTTGTTATGCCGACACGTACACCCGTGTGCGAACCAGGTCCGCGGTTGACGAAGATTGCATCGATGTTCTCGAAATCAAGGTTTTTTTCACGCAAAAGCTCATCGATGAACGGGATTAACATTCGCGTTTGCTCCGCTCGTTCCGAAAAAGTTCTGCACTCGATTTTGCCGTCAATCGAGATGGCAACCTCACCAAGCATCAGCGATGTTTCAATCAGGAGAAATGTATTCATGTTTTTTCTGTCAATATCCCATGAGTTTTGTGTAACATGGAGAATTTAACAGGTTATATTGTTATAATCAATGTTTCAAAGTTTTCTGCGGAGAAATTATGCCTGTGGATGTGAATGCGTTATTTGCTGAGTTTGCTGACAATCTCGGCATGAAAACAAAAATTCTGGATCATTTTGTTCAGGTTGGGATTGATGAAGATCTCGTTTTGGGTGATTTAACCGTCGATAGCGTTGTCCGCACAGAAAGACGTGGTTTAGCTCGAATTATTGCGAAAAATGAAGGCAGGATAGCAGGGATTGCGCTTGCGTGTAA
>JAIOTL010000226.1 GCA_021106775.1 Planctomycetota bacterium
CGTTGATGTAAAAGCGATCGACAGCACCAGCAGTACAACCTAAACCTTTCGTTCTTTCTTCAAAAACTTGGGCAGCTAATGATGGATAATCCATTTTTTCCTTAGAATTGTAAAGCAAATGTGCCTGTTCTATTTTCTTTATAAAATTCTTTTCTTTTTGCATATTATCTTTTTTATTTAGCCATTTACCTGAAGGTTTAGGATGTATTAACTGTACATAATCAGCATCATAATCCCTTGAAAGTTTCATCAAATCCGCTAATTTTCCATCCTTTAACTCAGCTTCAGACAAAACACTGTTAACAGCAGCGACAAGCCCTAATTGCTTACACAATTTAATTGTATTACATGCTACATCAAATGAACCATTAATTCCTGTAAAATCATCATTTATGATTGGGTCTGGTGAATGTATGGATATCATAAGCCCAAATAATCCATTATCTTTGAGTGCTTGAAGATTTTCTTCGTTCAAGTGTGCCCCGGTTGTATTTACCCAAATTTCTGATTTTTTATCTAAAACATTAAGAAGCTTAAGGAGTCGGTCGAAACGAAGAAAAGGCTCTCCTCCTTCTATATCAAACATAGAAACACCTTTATCGCGCACTTTTAACAAGGTTTCGATGAGTTTTCTTTCATCTAAATCATTACCTTTGTCATTCATTTGATAGCAATGTGGACATTTATAGCTGCATGCTTTTGTCATAGAAAAAACAATTGTAACAGGACTTGGTGGTGTTTTTAGGAGCTTACTTTTCAGTGCATAAAAAAAGGCTTGCGAGGGATACGCTGGCAGATAGAGCTGAAGCTTATAACCATTAAATACTTTTACTATTTTATTATGATGAAAATTTAGTAACAGTATTAATGCCCGTCGTAAAAAGTTTGGATATTTCCATGGAGCGACGATAAACAGATACTTTATTGCAACATGCACAGCAATTCTGATGTAAATTAAGTTTTTTCTAATACCTGTCAAGTATTTCATGAGCGTGCATCCTTGTACAAATCGAATAAAAAGCCAATAAGTATGTAGCTTGCAGCAAGAAGGTAGAGTGCGAGCGGTCCATTGAAAATCGAGATTAGAAGACAGTAGCCGGCACAGCATGCTCTTATATTAGTTACCATACTGAAATAAGCTCTTCTCCCTTTTGGATAGTTAAAATAAAGATAGGCTGTCCAGCAATGTAAGAAAAATGTAACTGCTGCACAAAAAATAAATTCCTGCTTATATAAAATATCACCAAAAGGTAGCCAGTTCAAAATAATAATCGTTAGTAACGCAAATATCGTTACGAAAGCACCCACTATTCCTGCATATCGTGCAACTCGAATACCGTACCTAACAACAAACGTTTTTTTACCAGCTTCTTTATCTCCCTTATAATCCTTAAAATATGTATAGTACGTCATAAGACCGTTTAATATAACAACCAGAGCTAATACGGATAAACGATTGTTAGTTACTAGAGGTTCAGGAGTTGGTCCACTTGCTAAAAACCCGAATATAGGACACATGGCAATCATTACACCAAACACGAGATTCGCAAGAAGTGAATATGCTTTAGAATATTCGTAAATAACATTAAGTAAAATCCCCGCAATTACAGGAATAACAGCTAATGGATTTAATAAATACGATACAACGATAGTTATTGATAAAAGAATTCCAGTTACAATCATTGCAGGTTTGATTTTTAATGCGCCATTAACCATTGGTCGATTAGGAGCATTAATTCTATCCTCTTTCATACCGAAATAGTCATTGATAATCTGATTAATACCCCAGCTCAGGAATAGAATTATTAATATTATGATTGAACGATATACATTAACTCTATCAGGATACAAAAACTGATAAAAAGCAACGCCCAACCAACCTGAAATACCGGTGATAAAAGCGTAATAAAGTCGCATGGATTTTATATAATTATAAATGAATAATTTTGTGCTTTTCATTCAATAACTCCAATATTGAGACCATATTCATGTTACATCAACAATGATTCTAAGTAGTAAGTCTCGCTAATTGTAATCTCCATTATTATCAAAAATTTATTCCCTAATTTATCCATTCTAACTCGAAATTTTAAACTTTTACTCGAAAAATAGTTGTACATTAAAATTTTGTTAACACAAAGCTAATTTGCATTATGAAATCAGATGACGATTTGGTTAATCCGAACCCTAACGCTAATTCAAAAAACATATCTTCGGGTAAGTAGTACCTAGCACCCAGCAAAGTATTTATAATCATGGTTTTTGTAGTATCTAACTCAATTTCACCTAATGTGTTCGTATTTCCTTGAATCTGCAAAATAAAGGAAATATCATCGCGAAACTGATAGTTTGCTCCCAAACTGAAGAATACAATGTTTTTTAATTCCAGATTTGCTTCATTGCGAAATACACTCTGATTGCCAACAAACGTCATACCAAGATTGCAATGAAAATCATATTCGTCTTTTTTATAATCAAAAAGCAAATTTGGTGATATATCTATCGCATCAGTTGTTAAATAATTCTCTTTGCTGCCACTCGGTAATTTTACTGTTAGTGAACCTCCAAATTCTAACCCAAAATCGAACTCATATATAAAATATTTAGCTCCCAATCTGATACTACCCAGACCATCACCAATTTCTGGTCTGTCAAATACCGATTGGCCGTTATAAACCAATTCCAAATCGCCGTTCCACCCGCAATAAGGCAACATAACACGCAATTCAAGATTTTCGATAAGTCCTAATGCCACATACAAAAAAGTTTCACCAAAATATGCTTTTGTATTTACGATTGAATCCCCTTTATCTTCTTCAAATGCTCCAACTGCATAATTGTACCCAATGCGTACAAAAACAGAGCTTTTATTTATTGTTCGAGCTATATCCATTGTCGGAACAGATAATAAACTATGAAGGAAATCATTGGTTTTAATCATTAAAGGAGAATTTAGAAATTTGTTAGTATCTTCCGCTTTCACAATTTTTTCCAGCGGTTCTAATGGCTTAGTTTGTGGAACTGCTAGTGGCTGAGTCGTTTCATCGTCTTCCGATACTGCATCATCGTCTTCCGATACTGCATCCTCGTCGAGTTCTGATGCTTCATCTGCTTCTGACACATTATCTTCCGATGGTTTAACTTGTGCATAACTTGCCGAATCAATTGCAAACGCAAAAATCACAAACATAAACAAGATAGCAATTGATTTTGTAAATCCCAGTTTCTTGAAAGCAACTATAACCAAAAGAAAAACCATGAGTGTTAGCAAGCTTGAATAGCTTTCTGAACCTTCACCTCCCATTGAGCATCCGCCACCCGAAGCTTTAGTTCGAGTAAAAAATTCGACTGTTCCTCTGACAGATACTGCAGCATTTTCTTGATTGTCACTAACGCTAACTGTGAAAGGCAGGATTAAATTACCTGAAGCTGTTACTTTCACATTAAATGAATAAACACCATCACCAATTACCTTGTCCCCGTTTGTTCCATCATCAACCAATATATGTGTTTCACCATCAATTCTGCTTGTATCGAGAATTAAGGTTGCATCGTCTATCCCAGAGATAACGTCATGTATATGTGTTGTAATAAGGATTGTGTCACCAGTTGAAACAGTCGTTTTGTTATATGGATATTCAACCGAAACATTCGCAATTACAGGTGCAGTATTATCGACAATAACCAATCTTGAGTTTGAATATCCGTATCGACCGTTAGAATCCTGAGTTCGGATAGAGAAAATATGAGACCCATCTGCAATTAGAGTCGTGTACCAACTATGTGCGCCGTCGTTCCAGTCACCTTCTTTAGTTGGAGTGGTTGTTACATCAACCCAGTCAGCCCCATCTATTGAAATCTGTGCGTTTGTTATTGATTCTCCTGCCATTGGACTAACATCAAAAGTAATTGTAACTATACCGCTTACTATCTCGCAAGCATCTGGTGAAGTAATGTTCACGTCTATCGAATTTGATACAATGACTAAAACTATTCTGGAATATCCCCAGCGTCCTCTTGAGTCATTCGCACGAATTTGTATAGTATGCGAACTGTTTTCATAAGAAAGTGTATCCCACACATGCATGCCGTCGTCCCAATCGCCACCAGCGGTTGGTTGGGTTAAAACAGCAATCCAAGTTCCGCCATCAATAGATATTTGTGTGCTGAATATTGATTCGTTAGCCTCAGGGTCAATATTAAATGTAATTGATACATTTTCACCGCTCACAACAGAGCTTGGTAAAGGAGTTATCAAAGAAACTGTGATATTATTTGATACAATAACAAGTTGTATCTCTGAGTAACCCCAGCGTCCGTTGGAATCTTGGGCACGAATCTGCAAATTATGTGAACCGTTAACAAACGCAAGGGTATCCCACGTGTGCGAGCCGTAATCCCAATCGCCACCGCTTGTTGGTGCATTTGTTACATCAATCCATTTACTCCCATCAATTGAAATCTGCGTGGTGGAAATAGTTTCATTTACTTCAGGATCAATTAAAAATGTGATTGAGACATCATCTCCATGTACAACCGAGCCTGGTGGAGGTGAAGTTATGGTAACGTCAACATTGTTTGACACAATAACGAGTCGAATTTCTGAATAACCCAAGTGTCCGTTGGAATCTTCAGCCCGAATTTGTAGAATATGTGCGCCGTTTGCATATGAAAGTGTATCCCATGTATGTGTGCCGTCGTCCCAATTCCCACCATCTGTCGGAGCATTTGTAACGTCAATCCATGCAGCTCCGTCAATTGAAATTTGGGTGCTGATAATTGTTTCGTTAGTCTCAGGATCTATATTGAATGTAACCGATACGCTATCACCGTTAACAACCGAACTTGGTGCTGGTGCTGTCAATGAAACATCGATATTATTTGACACGATTACGAGATGCATTTCGGAATCACCCCAGCGTCCGTTTATGTCCTGGGCTCTCACACGGAATATGTGTGAACCATTTGCATAAAGCAATGCATCCCACAAATGCGACCCATCGTCCCAATTTCCACCTGAAGTTGGAGTAGTTGAAACATTTACCCAGGTTGAGCCATCAATTGATATTTCTGTATCAGTGATATTGAGTGCAATATCCGGTTCAATATCAAAAGTAATTGAAACACTATCACCATTTACAACCGAACTAGGTGGTGGTGCAGTAATTGTAACAACAGGTGCATCATTTACTAGACCCATATTGTTGATTGTAACAGTAATAATCTGTGTTACTTGCAATCCTGTGTTGTCAGTTGCACGAACCCTTAATTCATAATCACCATCTCCTTTTGTTGTCGTATCCCAATTTACGCTCCACCAGTCGCTGGTTGCAACTCTTGTCATTGTTGACCATGTGGAATTTCCTTCAATTTGATATTCACAACTAACAATATTTGCACCACCACCTGCAACTACATATGCATCAATTGGATATGTTCCGACAACATTCATGTTGTTTTCTGGATGAACGATTTGAAGATATGGAGCACCAAGCTGGAGATTAGCCCAGCCTATGCTGTAATTATTATTACCCGTTTCATCCAGATATTCGACATCCGTGTTTGCCGTTACATCCCAGTAAAAATCTCTTTCACCAACAGGCTGGCTATCGTCATAATATCTAATTAAGAAACCAAGTAATGCATTATCTCGCACCCGGTCAAGATCATATCCATTATTAAACCACCAATCAGGGTCTTGAGGAACCCTGAACTCAAAATCCCAATAACCATCAACCCATGAGTAACTTGAATCACCATTACCATCATTAGGGTCACCAACTGTCGAATCGTTACGCCACTGACCAGCAGAACCAACATTCCTTCGGAAAAACCAATCTGATAATGCACCTGAACCGCTAACCCTTAAGGCGTTTTCGCGATTATTTTCTAATAGATAATTTCTGGTACTAGTTGGTCCCGGATTTGTTTGTTCAAAGTAAACCTGACAATAATCACCAACGTTTTGATTTGAATCATACACTCTAATGCCAACATACACATTGTTTCCACCAGCACTGTGAACCGCATAGAACCGTGCATTAAAAGTCGTTCCTTTGTGATTTGTAAGAACCATATCTCTTTGATAGCAACCACGATAAGCGTCTTCAACAATCGTTCCATCTATTGTCGGATTGCCATTTACATTGACAGATGCTCCAAGTGTCATAAAAAGTCTGGGATTTTTACCGAGACGAATTTCACCCCAGCCGTTTCCAGAAGAGGAATCATTCGGATTCATATTTGTATCAGACCAGTAAACGTTTCCGGTTGGATGTTTGAAGATTTCAAGAAAGAAACCGAGTTCATCGCCCGGTTGAACACCGTTTCCGCCATTTACATTTAAGTCATCTGGATTACCATTTGAAAGAGGAATCGAAAACTCCCAATGAAAAATATTGGTGAAATACTGGTCTACTGCGCTGAAATCAACTGAAGCATCCGCAGACCAGGATGCACCATTCCAATATTCATCATTTGGTGAGCCAAAACTTCGATTTGTGCTGACCATATTCTCATTATTAGCATCAAGTTGGTCGTTGTTTTCTCCTCCACCGACACCCTGGTCGAAGTATAGGGTTACTCTGTTATTGCCTGAGTTGTTACCATGTTGGTAAGAAAGACCAACATAAAGATTGTTAGCATCATTCATTAAAAACACTGTTGCAGTGGAACCATCGTTTAGCGGTATAACACGCACAAATGCACCATCCAACTCATTGTTTGAAGTAACAAGAAAGCCATCAAGGGTTGGTGGTATTGTAGTCCAGCCGCTGTATAACTGCAATGGTTCTCCCATATCTTCGGGAACATCCGCCTCAACAGCAGGCACATTAACAAATAAAAAAGTTCCCAAAATGATAAATACAACTACGATTTTAGATATTCTTTGTGATGCTATATCGATCATTTCTAACTCCATAAATTTACCTCCAAATAATTTCCTAAATAAAGGAAAAATGAAAATGAATAATATCCTATCCATATCCATATCCATAAAGTATTAATCTACATTATATACTAATGTTCAAAGAATTAATATCTTTTACTAAATCGTTTTCAAAATTTTTCAACAGGCAAGTGAATACGTACAGTTATA
>JAIOTL010000403.1 GCA_021106775.1 Planctomycetota bacterium
GAAGATGTCATGAAACGCTTCGATGAATGGCTTGTGAAGGACGGATACCCGATTATCAATGAACACCGAGGCGAGTTGATTGAATCAGTTGAGAAAATCGTAAATGATCTGGTGTATGACGAGGATATCGCAGAGAAATTTCAGGAAATATTGCAGGATTTTCTAAGCAATCCGAAACTCGCGGATACGATAATGCAGATGGCAAAGGAAATAATAATCGACAATCCTGAAACCGTTGAATTTTTCAAGGATTTGTGGGAAAGCGACGAATTACAGGACAAACTCGAAACCGCGGGAAGCTGGCTCGAACCTTTGCTCGTCTCACTCTCCGACGATATCATGCTGGATTTATCCAACCCGGGTGAACAAAAAATCAACCCGAATCTCGTCAAAGTTCTATGTTCACAAATACTCTGGAAAGACGATGTCTGGTGGGTCGTAACATCAACAAGACCGGATGAATTTCTGCCGGTAAAATCCGGATACATTTTCAAATAAAACCCCGATTTCCGTGTTAAAACGTTGATATTATTAAAGATATTTGCGATTTGCTCGATAATTCCATAGAAATCTTAATTTCTGGAGGAAGCATGAACTCGAGCAATAACATCCTGAATACGCCGGCACTTGATACGCCGACCACCGACACAAAAGACAACAACGACGATGTGCTTTACATCGGTATCGACCTTGGAACATCCCGCACTTCCATCGCAGCAAGCAACGGTGTGCGTGAAACAGTCGCAAGTTACGTGGGTTATGTCAAGGATTTCATGGGTAGGAAGAAATTCGGCGGACGCGAAACGCTTTACGGAGATGAAGCAATCGCAAACCGACTTGCTGTCGAGCTTCATCGCCCTCTTGCTGAAGGTGTAATCAAAACCGATGAAGTGAATCAACAGGCAGTTGCAGACCTCATTGAGCATATAATTTCTCTCGCTCAACCCAGACCCGGACAGAAAATCTTCGCGGTTATTGGCGCACCTTCGCAGGCAAGCATTCATAATAAACAAGCGATACTCGATGCTGCCAGAAAATACGTCGATTCTGTGATGATAACGAGCGAACCCTTTAATGTTGCGTACGGCATGAATATTTATGATGCTGCTTTAATTGTTGACATCGGCGCGGGAACAACCGACCTCTGCAGAATGCACGGTTCAATGCCCAATGCTGATGACCAGATAACCATAAATTTTGCAGGTGATTCTATCGATAAATCCCTTGAAACTGCATTACAAAAGGATTTCCCACAGGCTCAGTTCTCGATTTATAAAGTTAAGGAAATCAAGCAGAAATACGGCTTTGTGGGCAAGACTGCGGAAAGAATCAAGGTTAGATTCCCAGTGAAAGGTAAGCCCGACACTTTCGACATTACCGAACATATGCGTCAGTCGTGCAAAACTGTAATTTCGCCTATTGTTGATGTGATTTATGAGCTTATAGGCTCGTTTGATCCTGACTTTCAGCAGGTTTTGCGGGAAAATGTTGTACTTGCAGGCGGTGGCTCGCAGATAATGGGACTTGCCAAGGAGATTGAGCTTGCACTTGAGGAACTCGGCGGTGGCAAGGTTATTGCGGTCGAAGAGCCGATTTATGCAGGTACAAACGGTGCTTTGAAACTTGCGCAGGATATGCCCGTGGATTATTGGCTGCAACTGAGCTAAAACGAAATAGAAGTGAAAACCTAAACCCGTGTCAGCTGATGCGGGTTTTTTGTTATTTACAAATAATTGATTTCCCGAAGTCGTAGCCTTTTTCAAACGCCTGCATGTTCAGCTCAATTGTACCTTTGGGAACATTGGATTTCACGCTTTTCCTCATCGATTCAACCGAAGCAACGTCAGTTATCGCTGCGAAAAAACCTATCATAATTATGTTCAGCACGATTTTATGTCCGATTTCCTCGGCGAAACGTGTTGCCGGAATCGCATAGATCTTCTGCGCTCCACGTGCTTTGCGAAGTTTAACCAGCTCTTCCTCGATGATGATTGTGCCTGTTTCAAGCACCTCTGGCTCGTGTTTTTCGTAAGCTTCCTGCGACATCGCAATCATTATCTCAGGATAGCTAATGTACGGATAATCGACCCGTTTTTCATCAATCACGAGTGTGGCAGAACAGGAACCGCCGCGTGCTTCAGGTCCGAAAGACTGATTCAGCGTGGAATATTTGTCCTCATGGATTGCAGTCGCTTCGCCGATAACCTGCGCCATCTTTATCACACCCTGACCGCCGAATCCGCATATCCGAATTTCTTTACGACTCATTTTGTTCATCCTTTTGCAGCAAAACTTGTGAGAAACATGAGTTTGCAATTCTGTTGAAGAAATACAAATAAAATCGACGATTTTTATGATGCAATTTAAAATGCATTCGATTTCTGATGTGCAAAAGAAATATTGCTCTTGTCTTTCTGAATGAAACAAAGTGGAATGAAAAATCCATGAAACAAGCGTTTGGATTCTTCGCTTCGCTCAGAATGACATGAAAACCATTGCATGTTAACTATCACCAGATTTTTGTCGATTTTAATATTTTTTTTGGAAATCCGATGAATCAGGGACTGAAAACTTTTCGCAGGCTTTATCTTGGGGTGCTTGAAAATGATGCTCTGAAAGCAAAGTATTCCAATGTTCTAGCACGTTTTCGAAATGAACGGGACAAGTCACTCTTGGATTTTGCAGACAATGCTGAAGGATTGCGCGAGCAAGGTTCCGAAATCCGCGATTATTCTGTTGCTCACATGCCGGAACTTGTTGAGGAATTTAGTAAGAATTTCAAGAGAAACGGCGGGAAGATTGTTTTTGCTGACACTACCAAAGATGCTGCTGTTCAAATCCACAACATTATCAAAGCGCATAATGCCCAGACTGTGATAAAGACGAAATCGATGATGACGGAGGAAATCCGGCTTAACGAACTCCTTGATGCTGAAGGGATTACCGTTGTCGAGACCGACCTTGGTGAGTTCATCGTTCAACTTGCAGGCGATAAACCCGCGCATATTGTCGCACCCGCGCTGCACAAGGACAGACACGACGTCAGCACATTGTTTTCCGAAAAACTTGGGACAGCGCCAACTGATAATATCGAGACTCTGACGCGAATTGCTCGTGAGAATCTGCGTGAAGTTTTCAAGAGTGCGGATGTCGGCATAACCGGTGCGAATTTTCTGGTTGCTCAGACCGGTTCCGCGTGCGTTGTTACAAACGAAGGCAACGGGAGAATTTGCGCAACACTTCCCAAAATTCTCATTACTGTTGCCGGTGTTGATAAAATCACGTCAAAATTCAGCGATCTGGCGGTGTTACAGCCCTTGCTCATGCGTT
>JAIOTL010000405.1 GCA_021106775.1 Planctomycetota bacterium
GTCCTATTAAATATTCAACTTTCGAAATTAAAACTCGATGATAAAGATAAGATATATAAAAATATAAAAGAAGCAGAGGATGCAATTCTCAGGGCGAAAGGATTAACACAACAACTTCTGACTTTTGCAAAAAGTGGAGCACCTATTAAAAAAACTATCTCTATAAAAGATTTACTCATTGATATCGTTAATTTCTCTCTTAGAGGTTCAAACGTAGTCAGTAAATATCGCATCTTTAAGGATTTACTCAACGTAGAAATTGACTCAGGGCAAGTCGGGCAAGTGATTAATAATCTGGTAATTAATGCAGTTCAAGCAATGCCGAATGGGGGAAGTATTACAGTAAATGCTGAGAATTGCGATATCGAGGAAAACCCGCTTATCAACTTAAATCCCGGAAAGTATATTAAAATTTCAATCACTGATGAAGGAATTGGAATACATGAGAGCTTGAATAATCGTATTTTTGACCCATATTTTACGACAAAACAAAAAGGCAGCGGTCTTGGATTGGCAACTTCATATTCGATAATAAAGAATCATGACGGTTTGATAACCTTTAAGTCAAAAGAGGGTTTCGGCTCGACATTTACAGTTTTTTTGCCTGCTTCCGAAGAAATATTCGAAACATTCAATTACAAAGAATGCGAACAATGCGATTTACATGGCAAAGTACTGGTGATGGATGATGACCTGTCAATTCGGATTACTCTTATGCATTTTTTTCGCGATTTAGGGTTGCAAACGGATAGCGCAGAAGATGGTGAGAAAGCGATTTACAAATTCAAAAGAGCATTTGAAACCAAAAAACCTTTTGATTTGGTTATTCTCGATTTAACAATCCCAGGTGGAATGGGTGGTGCAGAGGCAATTAAGAAAATACGGGAGATTAATCCAGACGTGAAGGCGATTGTCTCAAGTGGTTATTCTACAGACCCGATTATGAGCAATTTCGAGCAATATGGCTTTGATAGTGTGATTACGAAACCTTACGAGTTGAAAGAATTAACCGCTGTCATCTCCAACCTCCTCCACTATAAGTAGCAATATGTTACAGAGGTTTATGCCAGATGCGGTAGGTTTTGTAGATTTTTGCGCCCAGCATGTCGGCTGAGTTGTTCATTTCGACGTTGGTTTCGAGGATCCAGCTCATTTCACCTTCATCGAAGCCGTATTCGATACCCCGCAGAAAAATCTCCTCAAAAATTATTGCTTCAAGACCCTTACGCCTGTATTTTGATTTGACTCCCAGCAACGCGACCCTGACGCGGTTGATGATTTTGTTCTTTCTGCGATGAGTTCTCCGAATGAATAAATGCCAGAGCATCGGCAGCGTCTTGCCCCTGGAGTGCTTGAGAATCTGATGAATGTCAGGCAAAGTCGCGTTAAATGCCACCGTTTCACCGCCAACTTCAGCCAAAAAAGAGAATTTCGGGTTCATTATCGAGCGCAAACTGTTTGCTGCATGCTCAAATTCCTCACGATTCAATGGAACAAAACCCCAGTTTTTCTCCCATGCATGATTGTAAACTTCAATAAGTTTTTCTCGCTCAGCGGGAAAACCCTTTTTCGAGAGGTCTATTTCGCGAATTGTAATATTCTTACGCTTGCGAATGAGCTTTGAAACACGCTGAATCTTCGCATTTGGCCAATCCTCCGGACCGATGCGATAAGCCAACAAATCCATTGCTTTTTTGTAACCCGCGTTTTTTACAAGGTCGATGTAATATTTCGGATTGTGAATCATCATTATTTGCGGCGAATCTTCCCAAAGTCCATCAACGAGCATACCGTATTCCTCGTTCGACGTAAAACTTGAGGGTCCGCGAATCTCGGTCATGCCGGCATTGCGCATTTCCTGTTCCGCAGCATGAAGCATTTTGTTAGCAACTTCCTGCTCGTTAATGCACTCAAAAAAGCCGAAAAATCCTGTCTTTTCCTCATGAAATGAGTTGTGCTCTTCGATAATGTGGGCGGTTACACGTCCGACAGGTTCATCATCCTTGAAAGCCACGAAATATGTTGGATGAATGCGTTTTAAGCATGGGTTTTGCTTCGGATTATGGAGCATTTTGCGTTCAGCAAGCCATTCAGGCACCCAGTATTTATCATCTTTATAGAGTTTTTTAGGCAACATGAGGAACGCTTTACATAGTTTTTTATCCTCGCCCCATTTAAACCTTTTAATTTCAATGCTCATGAACCACCTGTCTGTTATAACCTTTGTATTGTATAAAATCTGCCACGTCCGTGAATGAAAAACTGAGTAATAATTATTATTAATCATTTCTTGTACAAATTGTTCTTATAAACCGGGCATAAAGTTGTAAGTTAATTTGTTCAGTAAAAAATTGCTTTTGTTATTCTGAACGGAGAGTGTGAAGCGGACGAAGTCCTTTAATTATTCAGATGAACTAAACCAATTGTATTTCATACGTCTGGATTCTTCGCTTCGCTCAGAATGACACATAAACCATTACATGTTTACCACTACAAAAAAACGGAGATGCATAATGAACGAAAAAATCAGCAATGAACAGGTTTTAGAGGTTCTATCAAATGTGATGGATCCTGACCTTGGCAAAGATATTGTCTCGCTTGGGTTTATCAAGAATCTGATTATCGATGAAAAAAAGGTTGCTTTTGACCTTGAATTGACAACGCCAGCATGTCCGATGCGCGATAAATTCAAAGAGCAATGCAAAACGCTGATAATGGACAAATTTGAGCAGATTGAAACAGTTGACGTGAAATTGACAGCACGTCCGCAAAGCTTGAAAGCTGAGGAAAAAGAATACTTGAAGACGGTGAAAAACACGATTTTAGTAAGCTCTGGAAAAGGCGGTGTCGGAAAATCGACAGTTGCGGTGAATCTCGCACTTGCACTTGCTCAGGAAGGGGCAAAAGTCGGGCTTATGGATGCGGATGCTTATGGTCCATCATTTCCGACTATGCTCAATATAAAAGAACCGTTGCAGGCGACTGAAGACCAGAAAATCATACCGGCACAGGCTTATGGAGTAGCATGTGTTTCGCTTGGGTTTTTAATTCCATCAGGCACACCGGTGATCTGGCGCGGACCTATGCTTGACAGCATGCTAAAACAATTTATGAGTGATGTTATGTGGGGTGAGCTTGATTATCTTATAATTGACCTGCCTCCTGGCACGGGTGATGTTCAACTCACTTTGTCTCAGCTTTCCGGTGCTGCAGGCGCAGTCGTTGTTACAACCCCGCAAAAAGTCGCTCTTGACGACGTTACTCGAAACGTTGAGATGTTCCTCAAGACAAATGTGCCTGTACTCGGTATAGTCGAGAACATGAGCACTTTCGTTTGTCCGCATTGCGGAAACGAAACGGAAATTTTTGCTCGAGGTGGTGGAAGCGAAACTGCGAAATTCTTTGCAATTCCACTTCTGGGAAAACTTCCGCTAAATCCTGAGATTGTTGCATCAGGTGATAAAGGTGTGCCGATTATGGCATCTGAAGGCAATGAAAGCATCAAAACAACTTTTGTTGAAATGACGAAAAATCTTGTTACCGAAATCTGCAAGAAAACCGAATTATAGTCTCTATACAAGTTTACATAAAACATTGTATTGAAGATTTGCCACAGGAACGAGAATGTAAAACGGTAGAACAGTCCTTTTACCTGCCTTGCTTTTATTATCAATACTCTCGGAGGGTTTTGAGCGAACGAATTATTTTCGTCTTTATTCTTTGGTTGGTGTGAATACAAATCATCGATTCCAATAGATTGATAATTGTGTCCTTATCGAAAACTCTAACGACACTTAACGCTTCCTTAACCTCATCAAGATTCGGCGACCGAAGCATTTTTTCAATTTCAGGCAAAACAGTAAGCTCATTATTGCTAAGTTTAAATACGAGATAAATCGCCTTTGCTTTCACTGATGGATCATTTGCAGTAAACAATTGCTTCAAATAAACCACGTATCGCTTATCATTGAGTTCTTCGACAATTTTTAAGGTTGAGAGCTTGATATTTACGCTGCTATCATCATTTAGCGTCGTAATAATCAAATCGTTGGTAGTTTTTGGGTCGATTTTGTTTAATACGCGCACTGCCGCAGAACGCACATCCGAGTTATTACTTCGCACAAGCTTGTGAATATAAGGAAACAACTCGGTTGAATATTCTTTATTGCAATCAATCAATTGTATTCCCTCGATTATTTCTCCAGTATTTTCGCTTGTAAGCTTGGATTTTAGCTTGCGAATAAAATCACTGTTTTGCTGTGCGAATTTTTCGGTTTCAAGCTTCAAAAGACTGATAATTTCGGTCTTGACGTTACCGAGAAGGTCTTTCCAGGTTGTTTCATCAAGCTGATTTTTTGCAATAAGCCTTACTTCTTCAAAATTGCTTTTCAGCATTCGGTGCAATACCTTGTGTTTTTGAGATGTATTAAGTGAACTATCGAGCAGAAGTTTGCCGACATGCAGTTGAGTATTCATTATTTGAATCAGCAGAGAATTGTACAGGAAATCGAAACTCTGATCACTTGCTGTACGTTTGAAACGTTTGAGTAATTCATCAATATATTCTAAGTCATCGAAGTTTAGAAGCTGAGCGTAAATCAGGTTTCTTCTATGCGTATCCTGTATTATATCTGCTTCTTTGAGCAATTCATATGCAAGGTTTTTTGACATAAACTCAACATTATTTATGCAAAGCGAGATATATGGAATGGTTTGGGTCGATTCAATCAGTTTTTTCCATGAATTCGGACTGCGCTTATTGCGAAGTTTCATGACACCTTTTAACGAATGTGTAGATTTCAGATTATCAAAAATATTGAGTGCAATTGATCTCATACGTTCGTTTTTGTGTTGTAGGCAATACATAAGAAATTCTGGAGTTTCGATTGTTTCATTGTTTGCAATTGCCTCACGTGTACAAAATGACACTTTCTTATCACCGTCAATCAGAGCTTCTGAAAGAATACGCCAGCTTGCAAAATCAGTCAGAAAGCGTACTTCAGGGTCATCTTCGTCGAAAAGCACTTCGAAAGGAATGTCGGAATATCTGTTTGGACCTAGGAAAAGCATGGTGAGAAAAGCTTCAGCAGGAACCTTTATCGGCACAATAAAAATAACACTCTCAATTGTTTGAATCACCATCTCAGCAAGTGATTCTAGGGTATAAAGTGCTTTCCGAGCCTTTTCAAAATCCTGATTTTTGCTATAGATTAAATTCTGTATTTCCTGCAATCTGAAAATCCACGATTGCTTGAAATTTACCAGGATTGTCTCAATTACATCGCAAACAAGCTGAGTAAGATTTCTATCAGACAATAAAAGAACATCCTTTAGAAGATCCAATGAATCAACTTTGCGCTGACGAACCAGAATTTTTTCAACATTTAGATAATATTTTGATTTTTTCTCGACATGGTCAAGGATTTGCTCGTTGATTAACGGTGCTTTATCAATGATTTTAATCTGAATTTCAGTGCTCAATTCCGAGAAATATTTAACCAGTACATTTCCACTAAGGACAATGTACTTTTCAATCAATTCCAATGCCATTTCATTAGCTTTATCTTTATTTCCAGCTTTGATTGACGTATCAAGAACATCTTTCAAACCTTTGATTTCAATTCTATTACTATATTTAAATTTAGTATTATCCTTTGATATGTGCAAATTTCATATAGAAAGTATCGGTAAGAAACATGATATAATACAGTTGCGAAGACGAGTTTTTCAAGAATGCAGAATACTTCCTTTGTAAAGAAAATATCTAATATTGGATTAAAATTCTGTTAGAATCGATGCCGACTTCCTGAAAAACCGTGATGTTGATTTTTGGAGCAATAAATGACAATATTTGTGCGAATTATTTCGATTGTAAGCACAATTTTGAAATGGGTTCTGCTTGTACCGGTTTTTTTTTATAAATGTTGTATCAGCCCGTTACTTCCAAGGATGTGCAGGTTCCAACCCACTTGCTCGACATTTATGGTCGAAGCGGTTCAAAAGAAAGGACCGATATGGGGTTTTATTTTGGGTGTATATCGGATTTTACGATGCAATCCTTTCAATCCAGGTGGATATGATCCGGTTGAGCGTTGGCCTCCGTATTGGACAGGCAAGAAATGGGTTTGGAAGATTCCAAAGGAAATCGAGGAAAAGCTTGATGATGAAGAGATAAATTTCAGGCAGCAATTGCTTAAGAAACATTTGGCTTTGCAAAACGAAGAAGAATCAGCAGAGAACGGAATCGCGAAGGACGATAATTGATACGAAGTTAAATTGATTCTAAATTTATAAAAGCTCAAACA
>JAIOTL010000218.1 GCA_021106775.1 Planctomycetota bacterium
GTGATTTTCTGGAACATCAGCGCAATCAACACAAGCTGATGCCCCGAGAATTCAAGCCCGTTGGTGAAAATCTGAAACATGTTGTGAAAAAAATCAAGATTACGAGTAAAACTAAAACACATCACATTGATGCTGTTTGGCAGAGCATTATTGAGGAGATTAACCCGTCACTTGCTCGAAATACCGAGATTCTATCGTTTCGTTCAGGTGTTCTTAAAATCGCAATAAAAAGTTCGACGATGTTTTTCGAAATCCAGCATTTCCAAAAAGATATTTTTCTGCAGAAAATTCGGGAGCAAAGCAAATATCCTGTATTGGAAATTGTATTCAAGCTTGAAAAATCCTGATTGCCTGCCCCTAAGACGTGGTAATATTTATGAAAATGATTAAAGGGTGCGTTTTGATAGGCAAAAAGATTCTTGAGGGTATCAATTTAACGATTATGCACAAACAGGATGAGAAGCTTAGTTATCCACTACGCGAAGCGAATATATATGTGCGCGATCGTGAAATTGCGGTTATCGAAGGGCATAGACAAAGCGGGAAAAGCGTGATTCTGCAAACGATTGCGGGTGAACATGAATTAAGAAACGGCGAAATCGTTATCAATAACACAAGTCAGACAACCTTGCGCAATGAGCAAGAACTAAAACATTGGAAGCTTCGAACAGCTTTTCATATTCCAGATTTCTATGAATTAATCGAGGATGCCAGCGTTCAATTCAACATTGAGCTGCCGTTGACACTTCTAGATTATTCTCGACGATTGCGTTACAGGCAGATGATTCTCGCTTGTGAAGCGTTCAAAATGCTCGAATTGCACAAAATAAAAGCACGCGAATTGTCCCCAAGCCAGATTTTCCGGGTGCGTTGCGCACAGGCACTCGTTGCTGACCCATCAATTATCCTGATTGACGATCCGTTTACTAACATGCCAAAATATTTTAGAATCGATTCAATGCGTGAAACAATGGAGGAAATTGGCTTCTGTATGCATGTTTTTCGCGATTTACATCGCACTTTGCTGATAACTGCTCGAGAAAACTCACGATATATTTATCGCAGCAGGTTGTTCAGGAAACTTTTCGGCAAACTCATCCTAAATTAAAATTATTTTAAGCAAAAGTTACCTCAACCTATTAAAATGAGAATTGAGAGCAATGTAAAATAATCCCCCGTCAAATCAGTACAGACTCAAAAAAGCATTAAAATTCCTTAATAATTTGTTATAAAAGCTTAGGAATTTAGCAAAACCACTTTCGACAACCCTCAAGAAATTTTATTTGGGTGCAATATGGCATTTTTGATTTTCTCGAAAAACGGTCCCGAAGACTCATTTCTGCTTGGTGACAACCAGGTTATCATCGGTAGAGCATCGGATTGTGGACTTACTATTAACAGCAACAAGCTTTCTAGAAAACATTGCAAAATATATCCCGGTAAAAACGTTTACATCGTAGAAGACCTCGGCTCTGCAAACGGTACACTGGTGAATGGTAAGAAAACTTTTGAGCCTACGAATCTGAAACAGGGTGATATTATTCGAATCGGCGATACTGTTGCCCATTTCTCGTGGCATCCCGACCTTGAAATCAAAAAAGAGACAAAAATCGTTGAAGGTGAGAAAGCATTTGCGGTTTTAAAATTGCATTCAGCACCAAAGAATGTCGAACTTCCGAAGTTATTCACGCTGAAACCTGGGAAATACACTATTGGGCGGAAACCTACTAGCGATATTAGGATTAACTTCAAGAGTGTTTCCGGTACACATTGCAGACTTACCGTGGATGCAGAGTCTATCACAGTTGAAGACCTGAATAGTACAAACGGTACGAAGATTAACAATATTAAAATCACCGAGCCGAAAGAACTAAGCGACGGTGATATAATTCAATTCGAGAAACTCAAATACATTCTGAGCATGCAGTCAGAACGTCAGGATTTATCAAAAGACGATATTCTGTTTGTTGATGAAGAAAAGAAGCAAACGGCGGTTTCCGCGAAAGAGCAACAAAAGGTTACCGAACCAAAACTTGATTTCATTGATGATGAAATCAAATTTGATGAACCTGACGATAATGGGCTTGACATAACTTTTGACGAGGAACCTGCACCTGAACAGCAAAGGCAGGATGCAATAAAAATGTTCGAGGAAATTGGGCATTCCGATCAAATCGATGTTTCCCAAAGCGACAACCTCGAAGAAGAATTGAAGAAGGAAGTGAAGGAATTTCTGGGTGAAGGCGTTAAAAAGAAAAAAGGTCTGAAAAGCTATATGCTGTTGTTTTTCGAGCTTTCATTCGTTCTTGCAGCAATAATTGTTGTAATAGTATTGATTAATCAAGGTTCAATTCCACCTGAAGTTGAAGTTGATTTCACAAAAATTCCACCACAAGCTGACTCGCTTATTACTAATAATTGGTCGTTTGAGGAGGGTGCTGGCACTGACGAACTTGAAATTAAGGACTGGGTGTCAAATATTACTGATTCGGATTATGTTTATACAGAAATCACAGATTCACCGAAATCTGGTCGAGCTTGCCTTAGAATTGATAGGAACGAGCAATCGATGAAGCAGTCGGTGGTTTACTACAAACATCCCATAAAGATTAATCCAGGTGCGACTTATTCAATGCAATACGCGATTAAGAATCTTGATGATATGGGTGCAGCAGGCATGAGAATACTATTTTTTACAGACGATGCTGGTAACAATGACAATTTCATCAAAAGCGAGTTTGTTGGTGATTGCATTAGAAGTACAAATGATAAATGGCAGGATGTCTCAGCAACAGTTATTTCTCCAGCATCAGCCAACTCCGCGCGTATTGCGCTTACGGTTTTTGGAGGTGAATGCATATTTCAATTCGATGATATTGCAATGATTTCTCAAGGTTCAACAAAGACAGCAGCACCTGATTATTTTGAAATTAGCAACGATAATTACACTGTTAAACTTAATTCTACGGGGATGTTCTCGGTTTATACCAATGAAGATGAAGAACGTGAATATTTGATAAGGGATTCACTTTGGATTCTGCATCATAAAAACACAGACAGACTGGTTTATCTTACTGAATACACGAAAAATCTTCGTATCAAGAAATTGCCAGGAGACAGCAACAGCTTGCAGTGCGAAGGTATTCTGCTGAATCCTCTCGGTAACAACGCAGGCTCACAAATCCCATATTTTTTCATCATCAGCTTGATTAATCAGAACACCGTTTCCGTAAGGATTAAATTTGATGTATCAAATCCATATTCCTACGGTATTGCCTTCTTCCTTGATGAAATAAACGGTGAATTATATAACTCGGTTTTTAACACTGCCGGAAAGAAAACCAGCGTTAATTATTATAATCTGCCTATTCACGATGTTTTCAATCAGCCGATACCTTTCATCACAGTATCCATTCCTCTTCTGAACAAATATGTCGCCATTGATTCGCTTTTCTACTCAAGATTTCAAGCTGATTATTTTGACAATAGAATTCAGATTGTTACAAAGCAGAAAGGTGACGAATCTTCGTATTTACTGCAATTCGCATACAACGATGTCGAAAATAAGCGAATAAATGCTGAGATAGAAAAAGCGATTGAAAATGACGAAGTAACTCTTGCAGTCGCTTACCTTTACGAGCAACTTGAGATTAATCTTCACAATCCGCAAGAATTCAAGCGTATACTCGACCGAATCAACACACTGTCATCGGAACTTTTCTCGAAAAAAGAGGAGTTCCAGGGAATACTCGATAACCTTGAAAACAATCCGTCAGTCCTCTTATTCTCGCATGCACAGAACCTTGGCATCGAACTTGGCAAAGCACTTGAAAACGAGAAATTTGCAAACCTTAAACTGGATTTCAACAATAAATACGAAATTCGTAGTGAGTATCAGTATTACATCGATGAGATTGTCAACAAGGTGAACAAGTTGCGCGAAATATCAAAGATTATCAAAGATTTCGTTGAGAAATACAGGGGTAAAATCGACTATGCATACATGCTGCGTGCTGAAAACAGTGCAAAAAAACTTCTATCGCGAGCGTACGATTATTATGAAAAAGATTCGGAGGAAACCAGCATGGAATCTGAAAAGTTCCAAGCTATTACACTTTTTGAACAGATTGTTCGACTTCACCCGTTTACAAGACCAGCAACTGTTGCTCGCAAGGAACTTGTGGACATCGCATTCTCACTAAACCAAAAAGCAGACGAAATCAGCCAAACACAACAAGAACTTGCCAATCAGTATCGAGCTCTTGCAATTGAACTATGTAAAAAAGTGCTGAACAAACAGTTCACAACCGCTGGGGGTGAAACACAGAATTATTGGAACAGTGCTAAGAAATCCTGGACTGAAATTGCACAAGACATTATCACATCGTTTTATGAAATTTCGAAAGATGAGGAAAATGATGGTGTGGATGACGAAGAAGACTACGAACTTGTAGATGATTTTGAAGATTGGAGCAAGGAGAAATGGGAAATTGAAGAAGCTGAAGCACGTGAAACAATAGAAACCTTCATCAATCAGATTGAAAAGAATATATCGGAACTTCCCGAACCTACAAAACTTCCGGAACCGGAAAATTTCGGAGATGATGACGACGATGACATTGATGATGACGAAGACGATGAAGATGATTAATAATTGACAGCTAGTTAGAATTGAAAGGAATCTTGATGCAACGAGTGATAATGCTGACAATTTGTCTGGTATCAGCCTTCCTGACTTTTGGCTGCACCAGAAGTTACGACCATATTCCCGAAGCTGACCGAGAAATTGCAGCAAAATATTATTTCAACCAGGGAATGTAC
>JAIOTL010000161.1 GCA_021106775.1 Planctomycetota bacterium
AAACGTGAAATTATTCACAAAAAACGAACTGAATCATAAAAATTTTATTACCGATATGTAAATCATTAATATATTAATATAGCAGTGCATTGATAGTCGGTTCTTTATGAGCTTTTTTAATGTTTCACATTTGGGACATGAAAGGAGTTACCCATGAGTAAGCAATCAGGATTTAACCCGTACCATATGGCACAAAAACAGTTTGATGCCATTGCTGCGAAACTAGGGTTGGAAGAAAGTGTATGCGAATTGTTGCGCAATCCCATGCGCGAATATCATTTTTGTATTCCAATCCGCATGGATGATGGAAAAGCAAAAGTTTTTAAGGGTTTCAGAGTACAACACAATGATACACGTGGACCCGGCAAGGGTGGCATCCGTTTTCACCCGCAAGAAACAATAGATACAGTACGGGCACTTTCGATGTGGATGACCTGGAAAACTGCTGTTGTTGACATTCCTTTGGGTGGCAGCAAGGGTGGTGTAATCTGCGATCCCCATGACCTTAGTTCCCGTGAACAAGAAGCAATCTGCAGAGGATATATACGGCAAATCGCAAGAGACATTGGTCCAATTCGTGATATACCAGCACCGGACGTGATGACGAATCCTCAACACATGCTCTGGATGATGGACGAATACGAGACAATCACAGGAAGCCATTTCCCCGGTATAATCACAGGAAAACCGGTTGGAATGGGCGGAAGTCTTGGAAGAACTCAAGCAACAGGTTACGGTGTAATTTACACTTTGCGTGAAGCTTTGAAAGAAATGAAAATCAAGCCCGGTGATACAACAGCAAGTGTTCAAGGATTTGGAAATGTTGCCCAGTATGCAATTGAGCTTTATCATCAGATGGGGGGAAAAACAATCTGTGTATCTTGCTGGGATCAAACCGCAAGTGAATCCTTTGCTTATATGAAAAAGGACGGAATCAATCTTGAAGAACTCCGAAAAATCACTAATAGATTCGGCGGAATAGACAAAGAAAAGGCGAAAGAGCTTGGTTATGAAGTTTTGCCCGGTGATGCCTGGATTGAACAAGAAGTTGATATTCTCATTCCTTGCGCCCTTGAACACCAGATTTCCATCGCAAACGTTGACCGTATCAAGCCTTCAGTGAAAGTTATTGCTGAAGGAGCAAACGGACCAACCACGCCTGAGGCGGATGCGGCAATACATGCTCGCGGAATCTTCATGGTTCCCGACTTCCTGGCAAATGCTGGTGGAGTTACCTGCAGCTATTTCGAACAGGTTCAGAGCAATATGAATTATTTCTGGGAACTTGACGAGGTACTTGGAAAGCTTGATATTAAAATGACATCAGCGTATCTGGCGGTTAGCAAACTCGCCCGTGACAAGAAACTTTTTATGCGCGATGCTGCCTATATCATTGCGATTGAACGTGTTGCACGAGCTTGTAGAGACAGGGGACTGGTATAGCAATTTGCTAGAACCTTTTATATGCATGAATTTTATTTGCATGAGGGGGAAATGGCGGATATACACAATTTCAGCAGGAAATTTCTTAGCGAAGAGAAAAATTTCACCAAAATCGGTGATGGCAAGATTGGTGGAAAAGCATCAGGTTTAGAATTTGTGTATTCTCAAGTGATCCCCTCATTGCATAATGCTTTTGATTCCATTGAAATCAACGTACCATCTATGGTCGTGCTGACAACCGAAGTTTTTGACAACTTCATGCATCGAAACGATTTGTATGAAATTGCTTACTCAAGCGAATCGGATGATTATATTGCGAATAGGTTTCAGCATGCAAGTTTCCCTGCAGAATTTGTTGGAGATTTACGAGCATTGATTTCCGATGTTTACATTCCGCTTGCTATTCGGTCGTCAAGTCTTCTTGAGGATGAGTTATTTCATCCGTTTGCAGGAGTTTATGCGACCAAAATGATTCCCAATCGCAAATTTTCAAGTGATGCTCGCTTTAATCAGATGGTTGCTGCGATTAAATTTGTTTATGCTTCGATGTTTTTTAAATCAGCAAAAAACTATATACGCTCAATCGGACAAAACATTCAAAGCGAAAAGATGGCGGTGATTATTCAGGAAGTCGTCGGTCAGCGTTTTGGGGATCGATATTATCCAAATATCAGCGGAGTTGGTCGTTCGTACAACATCTATCCTACAGGTACGAACAAAAATGTGGAAGGCGTAGTAAACCTAGCACTTGGCCTTGGAAAAACAATCGTAGATGGCGGCATTTCCTGGTCTTATTGTCCAAAATATCCGCGTTCACCTGCACCATTTAACAATATTAAAGATTTACTTAAATATACTCAGCGAGATTTTTGGTGTATAAACATGGGTACACCACCGTCGCCTGATCCTTTGAAGGAAACAGAATATCTAGTTTCAGGCGATTTAATCGATGCTGAGCAAGATGAAACCCTAAAACACATAGTTTCAAGTCTTGAGCCGAATTCTCAGAGATTTTATCCTAGTTTACACGGAGAATCCGCTCGATTGCTTGATTTCGCACCAATTCTGCAACTTGATAAACCTCCGCTAAATGAAGCGATTGCTTCAATACTTGAGAAAACTAAGACGGCATATAACACTGATATTGAAATCGAATTTGCGATAAATATTGACTCTGAAAACGGACTGCCAGCAAGAATCGGTTTTCTGCAAGCAAGACCAATGTTGATTACATTGGGGGAAACAAGTATTGAAAGTTCGGAACTTGATTCGGAGAACGTTATTGTTGCAACTGACAACGCTTTAGGTGACGGGATTGTCGATGAAATAGGCGATTTTGTGTATGTCAAGCCGGAAAATTATGATTCCAAAAACAATCGCAAAATAGCTAAGGAAATTGCAGAAATCAATGACATGCTGCTTTCAGAAGAGCGACAATGCATTCTAATCGGCTTTGGCAGATGGGCAAGTTCTGATGAATGGTATGGCATACCTGTGGATTGGAGTCAAATTTGTACTGCAAGAGTCATTGTTGAAGCAAATTTAGCAAATATGAATCCCGAATTCAGTCAGGGTTCACATTTCTTCCACAACATGCTCAGCTTCAAAGTTTTATATTTTTCCGTCAATCAGAAGTTTCGTGGTAAAATATGTTGGGAATGGCTATCTTCGCAGACAACAATACATGAAACACAATACGTTAAACATGTTCGAGCAAAACAAGCGATTCAAGTAGTCGTCGATAGTCGAAATAAACTTGGAGTGATTAAATATGTCCAATGATGATCATCTCAACTCAAGGCTTTTATCCGATTTGCAGGAACGTGCAAAAGAGTTGAAATGTCTGTATGATATTG
>JAIOTL010000353.1 GCA_021106775.1 Planctomycetota bacterium
GAGGGTGGTGTGGCTCTGCCGAAAAAGATATACGCATCGCCTGATAAAGTACTATTAGTAGACCCAATAATAACATCATCGAATCCATCATTATTAACATCACCAGCTGGAGCCACAGATACACCAAAATACTCACGTAAATTCGACGTAAATATCACATCCGCTTCTGCACAATCGATATTTACAGGGCAATTCTCCCTTCCATAGAAGAGATATGCACGACCAGAATATCTACCGTTTTCATAATCTTGGTGTGCGCCGATGATGACATAGTCGTAGCCGTCGCCGTTGAAATCAAAAGTTGGGATATATCCAACACCGAAGATTGTGAAGGTGAACGGGTTTTCGTCCTCGTCATTGTTCGCGAATGTAACGGTTGCGGAATATTCCATCTCATTCGTCGGCTTGAACTGAATGACGAACGTAGTTTCAGATGCTGGTGCGATAGAATTTGCAGGTTTTTTTCCGACTGTGAACACATGCGATGTTGTGCCAGTTATGCGGATTATCGGTATTCCAGTTAAGCGCAGGTTTGTTGTCCCAAGATTTTTAATTGAATACGTCTCCGACATCGCATTATTCTGAAAATTATCTGGAAATCGAAATTCTCCAGTATTATTTTCGATGTCGTTGTCCTTAGAATCAAGCACAAGAATCTCAGGGTCAATGCATTCACCTCTGATTGTGAATTCATAAGGGTTTTCGTCCGGGTCATCATTTAGTATACTGATTTTTGCAGTCTTAATGCCGACTGTAGTTGGTGCAAAAGTAATCGAAAAAGTCGTTGAGCTTCCGGGACTGAGAGGAGTTGTGGTTAAAGTCTGGTCGATTGTGAACAAAGATGCATGTGAACCACTAATTTTAATAAGCTTTGGCGCACCAGTTAGTTGAAGAATCTTGCTTCCGATGTTTTCGATGGTGAAGATGAGTGTCAAGCTTGGGTTACCGAGATAAATGCTGCCAAAATCAAAAACACCTGTATATGACGGAATGTTCTGCGTATCCTGTCTGACGTTGATATCAATGATTATTCCGCGACCGGTTAACGAGAATGTGTATGGATTTTTATCATCGTCATTGTTTGCGATTGAAACTGTTGCTGAATAATACTTTGAAACTGTCGGCATGAATTTAATCCGAAAAGTTGTATAATTTCCCGGTGAAATCGGCGTGCTGGGATGCGCTGAAACCATGAAATCATCAGCATCTGAGCCTAAAATCGTAATCATTGGCTCACCTGTCAACTTCAAATTTGTGTTCCCATTGTTTTGAACAGTAAATATCACGGTTAAAGTTTCATTGACCTCAACTCGACCGAAATCGAAGATTCCAGTTTCGGAAGGAATTTCCGTCGCTCCGCATTTGACAAGCATTTCAGGCGTAGGATTTATCATTACATTGCAGGCGGGTGTCAGAATGAAAAGAAGTGATAAAATGCTGTAAGTGAAAGCTGAATTCTTCATGATTTGCTCCGTTTTTCGCAAATTCGCTTTGTTTGTTTTATAAAATGCAATAAAATATATTTATAATATTCATACATTATAACATATTGAGAGCATATTTCAGCTATATTTGTAACGAATTATCACTTAATACATTATGATTTTTTGGCGCGCGGGTGGAATTTGCTGAATTGCTCCTCGAGTCGTGCTGTGCTGACATGCGTGTAAATCTGTGTCGCAGCCAACGATGCATGCCCTAAAAGCTCCTGCAGGTCGCGCAAATCCGCACCGTGATTCAGCATGTGTGTAGCGAATGAATGCCTGAGGACATGCGGCGAAATCTTCTGCACAATCCCTGCTTCTGCTGCATATTTGTTAAGAATATTTCGTACGCTCCTGTCCGAAAGCCTTCCGCCATGCTTATTTACAAACACTGCATCCTCAAACGGGCGAAAATACACGCGTTGCGCCAAATACTCGGTTAAACTCCGCAAAGAATATGACCCGAGAAACACCATGCGCTCTTTGTCGCCCTTGCCTTGTACAATCGCAATCTCTCTATCAAGCTTAATGTCGTCAACACTAAGCCTGCAAAGCTCGGACACGCGCACACCTGTAGAGTACAAAAGCTCGATGATAGCACGGTCGCGCAAACCTGTTGGCGTGGAGATTTCAGGCGCGGAAATGAGTTTTTGCACTTCGATTTCGGTCAAAAATTGTGGCATTTTCTTGTTTTCTTTAGGCGACCGAATCAGACGAGCGTAATTCACCTCAATTTCATCGATTTTTACGAGATATTTCATGAAAGTCCGAAGACATGCGAGTTTGCGATTTATGGTTGACCGGGAAAGGTTTTTTGTTCGAAGTTCTGATAAATATCTGCGCAAGAAGTATTGCTAGTGCATTTCAGGGATAAATCGTTTCTGAGCTTCGCAAAATCCCGCAAAATCTGTCATATCTGCTTTGTAAGCGCGCAATGTTTCAGGTGAAACACCTCTGCCGAGTTCCAGATATTCGAAAAATCTGTCAATTAATTTCTGTAATGATTTTTTTGTTGGTTCAGCCATGCTACTTCCGATAATTTATTCTTTACAAGCTTAATCGACCTAAACTGCCTAAAATTTATCAGAAAATATTATAGTCCATAAACAGTAACAACACAACATTTAGTTAACATTATCAGTTTTGGTGAATATGTGCAAAGTTAGGCGTTAATATAAAATGACGTAAAGTCTCTCCGCTGAAACTACTATTCAATTGTCATTCTGATTACGTTTGATTTTAGGGTTGTACCGACATCATTATATACAAATTCTTCAACATTAGTTTCATCATTTGGCAAAAAAAGTGTGAACCACATTTCGTAGTTTCCTTTTTTCTTTAAATCTAACTGTTCTTCTAAAATTTTCATCATGTTCCCAGGTTTTATTTCATCTGGTTTAAGAGAAAAAGGAAAATTCCATGATGATTTTAAAACTGAATCGGGATATAACTCTCCAATAGGATTTGGATTTTCAATTGGTTGTCCATCACTAAATAAATAAAACTGTATCAATTGATTGCACCCATTGTTTAATGAATATTCTGTAAAAAATGATTTAGAATCAGAATAGTTTTTTAATAAACATCTTATCGTAAAATTGCCTTTAACGTTTGTGATTTCTGATGTAAGTCTTAGTTGATTATTAATTTCATCAACCTTAGGTTTTTCTTCCTTTTTGCATCCTAGATTTGTAACACCAAACGCAATAATGAAGACAATGAATATTGTGCAGTAATTATAAATTCTCATAATTCCTTCGAACCAGAAAAATTATTTTTCGTCAACGTCGTCCGTAGGATTTAGAATCGATTCATCGTAAGGTCCATCGTTTTTCTCGCCAGTAATCGGGTCATATTCAAGCGGTCCAACATAGACACCGTTTTTCGAGACATAGTATTTACGTTTCTTGATTTTCTTGGGATCAGGTCTGATTGTCGGGTCAACTTTGGGTGCATAAGCTTTCAGAAACATGCGTCGTGTGTCCTTCAGCTTATTGAAATATGTTTTGAATGAGAAAGGACCAGGTACAGGTTTGCCGTATTTCTCGTCAACAAACGAATAATCAACATTCTTTTTATCCTCAGCATGATAATAAGCCAGAAGATTCCCTACCGACATGCCATAGCTTTTCAGATAATTTTGTGAAATCAGCTTTTTCATTTCCTCATAAGCTCTTTCATTCTTTGCATACCAGAAAGTCTGTTGCATATTTTCAGTCATTCCGTAATACCACCGATGAGTCTCAGGAAAAGTCTGGTCACCGAACATTTTTCTGAATTTTTCGGCAATTGCATCAATTTTCGGCATCCATTCTTCTTTAACCCATTTAATCCATTTTTCTTTTTTCCATTGTCCTTTGACTTCCTCAGTATCAAGCTTTCCGCTGAGAAACCGTGATATTTTCCATTCCTTT
>JAIOTL010000364.1 GCA_021106775.1 Planctomycetota bacterium
CCGCAACTATCTAACCCTTCTTGGGTTATTTTTCTTGCAGTGTCACACAATTGTTTACTAACTTTGCTTACATCGCTTGGTGTTGCCCAAAAAATGTCACCATTCCAATAGCTTTTTCCAGAGCTTTTTGGTGTTGCTCCGTTCAATATATAGTAATGATTCTTTAGTCTCCTTAGATTCCATTCGTGTGGAATTTCGGGTAACCAATCCAAACTAGTTTTCTGATACTTGTCATATTTCAGATACTTCATTCCACAACCTCGGAGAGAAGTTTCATAATGCGTTTTTCGCAATCATTTAGTTCTTTATCAATCACTTCAAGTTTGCGAGATTGTTTAAATTCAAAGAAATAGCGATTGAAATTTATTTCGTAGCCAATTTTTGTTTTTGAATAGTCAATCCAGGCATCATCAACAAAGGGCAATACTTCCCGTTTCATATAGGCATCAATATCATCTTTTAAGGGTACGTTTTCAAAATCACGTAATTTAGAATCAGGCTCGTATTCGGGATTTGCTCCTTTCTTTTGCCTGAGAATAACTTTTTCAGCTAATGGGTCAATTTCGGTAAAAACATCCCTGAATAGCTTCTTTTCGTGTACTCCCCAGGACTCCTTAGCTTTCTTGAAAATCTTCTTGCAATTATCAAAGACTTCATTCCAATTTAGGTATTCCTCAGTTCTAAATTTGCTTTTTAAAATTTGAAATACATGAAAAGCTTCTGGCAGGTTTTCCAGAAAACTTATCTCTCTTTCTTCCGTAATCTGAAACTTTAACCTGAGCGGTCTTTCAACAGTTATACGGCTATATCCAAAATCGATATTATCAAATATCTTGCTAATTTTAGTTTCGTGGAAGTCACCGTAATTGATCACTATTTTATTTATATCTTCTTCACCTAAGAGTCTTCGCTTGTTGCCCTGACTCCTTCGCATGGGCTGCCAAAGTTTTCTGCCGTCTATCAGTTGGATTTTTCCTTTTCTGGTATCTACTTTACGGTTAGATAATACCCATACATAGGTCCCAATACCTGTATTGTAAAACAATTGCTCCGGCATTGCAATTATAGCCTCCAGCCAATCGTTTTCAATAATCCATTTACGAATATTAGATTCTCCTGAGCCAGCCCCACCAGAGAACAGAGGTGAACCATTAAAAACAATCGCCATACGGCTTCCGTTATCATTTTCAACGCTAGGATTGTATTTTTCAAATTTGTCTATCATATGCATGAGAAACAGCAAAGAGCCATCGTTTACACGTGGAAGGCCAGCTTCAAACCTACCTAATTTTCCAAGTTTATGCTCCTTCTTGATAGCACTCATCTGAATTTTCCAGTCAACCCCAAATGGAGGATTCGCAATTAGATAATCGAATTTCTCAAGTTTGAATTTGTCATCAACAAGTGAGTCTCCAAACTCAACTCTATTCTTAGTACTACCCTTTATAAGCATATCCGATGCTGCAATTGCATAAGCTCTTTCATTGTAATCCTGTCCGTACATATATAAAATTGCCTTGTCGTGATGCTCTTCAAGGTGGTCTTGAGCTTCTGAAAGCATCCCGCCAGTACCACAGGTGGGATCAAATATCTTTTTGATAATTTTGGGTTTTGTAAAAATGTCATCATCTGGATCAAACAAAATATCCACCATCATTCGGATAACTTCACGTGGTGTAAAATGGTCACCAGCAGTTTCGTTAGCCTGCTCATTGAATCTTTGAATAAGGTTTTCAAAAATCGAACCCATTTGCTCATTCGATATACTATTTATATGTAAATCAATATCGCAGAATTTAGATACAACTAAGTACAATCTGTTATGTTGATCTAGTTTGATTATCTCCTTACTAAAATCAAATTTTTCAAATATATCACGAATATTAGCACTGAAACCATTAATATAATGTCCTAAATTCTCAGCAATGTTGTCTGGATCGTCTTTCAATTTTTTAAAATCAAGCTTGCTGTGATTATGAAACTCTTGCCCTGCAACTTTATTAAGAGCAAAATCCAGACTATCCTGATATTTGCCTTTATACTTTCCTTCAAGTTCTGCCAAAACAGCTTTTTTAGTAGATTGCAGTACACAATCAAATCTTCTTAAGACAATGAGAGGAAGCATTACACGTTCATATTGAGGTGGTCTGTAAGGTCCTCTAATAAGATCTGCTACTCCCCAGATAAAGTTTACCATATATTCGTGGGTCATTGTATGTTCTCCTGTTCTAATAGATTGCCATTAGCAACTTGTTTTGCAAGATACATTTTTAATTGATTTAAAGCTAAGCGAGATGGTTTTGTTTTTCCGTTTTCCCACCTGTTGATTGTGGCAAAACTGACTCCAATTTCTCGTCCAAGGTCTTCTTGACTAAGAACTAGTTTCTCTCTTATTGCTTTCAACTTTTGAGTAAAATTATCACTATTGATAAAGCACCTCATTTCCGAAAATATTTTAATTTGAATTAAACAATCAAAGTTTTGCATGTGTTATAACATTTGCAAGATTTTTTTTGATTTTGCTTTCATTTGATTTGTTTTCGTGATCTGCTCATCATAGAAATGTGAAGATATTTATTCAGCAGAATGCGATAAGTCTGGTAAGGAACTGAAACTGACATTTCGACACATTTGTTGATGATTTGCATTCCCCACATTCATTCTGATAAATATATCTACATTTAGGTAATACCTATGTGTTTTTATTTTATTAACATCTTGCCTACAAAATTGTTTTTCATGGCGAGTAGTTCTACGATAAGAGACATTCAACATAATCTCGCCTATAAACGATTATAAATTATCCGTCTCTAGCAATATCAAGTTTCATGAAAACTTGAGTCGAATTCATTTTTCTGTATGATATTTCTATATTTTTTTAAGCAAGGGGTGAAAGTGCCTCAAGCCACTAATATCAATACAAGTTTACATAAGGCAACATATGCAATAGTTTATTTGGTGCGAAGTATTTGACATATTGAAGTCCTAAACAGAAAATTGGTCCAGCTGAACTGAGTAAATCCTAAACAGCGATAGGCCTTTTGCTCCGAAAAAACAGCGACCATAATAACATGAAAAACTGTCATTATTTTTTCTTTTCCTTAACGCTTCGTTTTAACTGGTTATAACTTAAGGAGATATGCTATGCTTAGTAAATCCATTACTCTATTTCTGCTGCTATTAATAATGACCCCTATTTCGATTTTTGCTGTTGTTTATCAATATCCGGTTGAACCGTATCCATATGGATCATACAATGGAAGAAGCTTTTACTTCAATGGCAATCATTTAGGTGAGGATGTTTTATTATCAGAGGGAACGCATGTCTATTCAATCGGACCTGGTGTCGTTAAGTACTATAGTGCTGCAGGCAATGCGTATGGAACACTTGTTGTTGCCATTGAGCACGATTTAGGGGTTGATACTGTTTTCAAGAATGCTTATGGTAATGACATCACGACCAGATACATTTTATCAATTTATGGTCACCTTCGCCCTGGTAATGCGGGATTGTCAGTTAATCAGCCCGTATCGGCTGGAACCCTAATAGGGGAAGTTGAAATTGCAGCTCTAAACGGTGACGGAACAGAACATCTTCATATGGGCATAAGATTGTCTAATGCTATCACTGCCCAACAGCATGATGGAAACTACTGGTTAAGAGGCTATGAGCAAACAACAACAATGGGGGAAGACTTTGCGGCTGCATCCAAAGTAATTGGCAAGCTTGCGAATATTACTGTTATAGACAATAATGATCCATTTGACAATGACTTTATTGAAAGTGGCCCAGATTATTGGGTAACAAGCAATGGTGGACGTAGTCATAATGGTGATTTTAGATATGTTTTAGCAAATGGAGACATTTTAGAAAACTCTGGCAAATGGCTGATAAACGGGATCTCAGCAGGGAATTATCGGGTAGAAGCCTATATACCTTCAGTTAATGCAACATCGGAACAAGCTATATATAAAATCAACCATAGCGGAATAGAATCAGATTCCAATACAATAGATCAATCCAATATCTTTAGCAATTGGGCTGAGCTAGGAACTTACACTTTTTCTGGAAGTGGAGGAGAATATGTACAGCTCAACGATGATACTGGCGAACCACTCTCTTTAGGTCGAAAGTTGGCATTTGATGCAATCAGGTTAGTCGATTTATCAACTCAAACAGCACTCAATGTAATACCAGATATACAAAGCATTAAGATAAATAACGTTACTGTTAGCAATAATCCTTCTGAGTACATAAGTGCTACACTAGATAACAACAATGAATTTCAGATACGATTAAAAGGTAAAAACTTAGGCTCAGATGCTGTAGGCTTTGGTGGGGGTGGCCTGCACCTTTCATTTGAAGAATTCGATCTTAGCTCTCAGACTAGTAACGTGACTTATGATGACAATTATTCGTCTTCGGATTTTGATAATCATAACAATGTCTATCATGGGACGGATGCTCCAGGAGGGGATGGTAACGCTGATTATGTAATGTTTGAAGCTTATGATGACAATGGCTGGACTCCAACCGAAGAAAACACATTGGTTGTTGATGTTGACCCAAACCAAAAGACACAGCTTATTATCCACTATAGAGCAATGTTTTGGAATGGAACAGACTGGGTCTTCGATGGCATGGCTGGAAATCCCGGTCCTATTGGAGATCCAACTTATCAAATAGTTGTACATTTTTCTCCACCAACATTGCTCCAACCAGCCGATGGGACCGAGTTTATAATTGGTGAGTCTGATATATTACTGGATTGGACTCCAGTACCTGGAGCGTCAGGATATGAAGTATGGGTGGATAACCTAGCTTCTTTTGGAGACCCTTCTATTGGACATTATGAAGCAGGGAATCAGGATTGGGTTCACAATGGATTAACTACAACAGACAGTTTCAATCTCTCAACATATTCTACAAGGTCAAATTGGCACTCAATATTATCATTGGAAAGTAAGAGGAAAGAATTCAAATGGCGAAGCATATGCTTGGAGTGACGAAAGAACATTTACTTTGCAGCATGCACCACCAGAAGAAGCAACGAATCCTAGTCCTAATGATGGTGACTCAAATATTGCTTTGAATACAAGTCTCTCCTGGACAAATGGTACAAATACAGATGAAGTAGATGTTTATTTCAGTACCTCATATTCAAATGTTAATATCAAGAATTTCTCTTCTAGAATATATCGCGGTGCTGATATTGAAAGTATTGATCCTCCAGCTCTTAATGATAATACAACATATTATTGGAGAGTAATCACCAGATATACTGTTGCTAATCCAGATTTGGAAACTGACGGGTCTGTTTGGTCATTTACAACAAGTAGTGCTCAATTTCCTGATACGGCTTCAGATCCCAGTCCCCATGACGGAGCTGTAAATCAACCAACCTCTGACAACCTGACCTGGGATATGACTGGTTCCAATACAGATGAGTACGACTTGCGGTTTGGTCCCGCTGGAAATATGACAATGGTTGCTTCTGGTCAAGATGCTTTTTCAACGGGTACCCATCCATATACTGGTGTCGAAAATACTACTTATGAATGGCAAGTTATTACCAGAAAAACTAGTGTAAACCCGAATTTAGAGACAACGGGAGCAGTGTGGTCGTTTACAACAGCAAATCAAGTTACAATCACCAATTTTCCATATAATGTAGACTTTGAAACTGGATCTATTCCAAATGGTTGGACTAGTTCAGGAACTGTACCTTGGACCTATGTCAATGGTGGTCATAGTGGACATCCTGCTTCAGCACATGGTGGTTCCTACAATGCTTTACTATATGAGGCAAGTACTAATGCGGCATCTGGTGAACTCATATCACCAATACTGGATTTTTCTGGCATACCCTCAGCATCAGTCTCATTCTATTTAGCTATGATTGAATGGCCTCCAGATCTTGACGAATTACAGTTGGAGTACAAGTCAGACTCAGGTTCAGCGTGGGCAAATATTGCTACAATTAATACAGAAGTTGCTAATTGGACCAATTTTGAATTTGCACTACCTTCTGTAAGTTCCACTACTCAAGTAAAATTCATTGGTGTTGGACAATATGGATATGGGGTTTGTATAGATGATATTGAAATAAATCAAACTACAGGACTTCCAGAACTCCCAACAGATCCCATTCC
>JAIOTL010000188.1 GCA_021106775.1 Planctomycetota bacterium
AAACAAAGTTTGTTTATTTACAAAATGTGAGGGATATAATGCAAAAAACAAAAATTCTCTTTTTGTCGTTGTTAATAGTTGCAATTGCATTTAGCATTGGCTGCAGCACAGAATCGAAAACGTTGAATCTATCTCCGTCATCATTAAACTTCGGTGATATCTATCTTGGTGATTTCCAAAAACTCGATGTTGTATTGACCAATAAATACGGCAGAGACCTTCTAATCACAAACTTGGTATTCTCAAACACAACAATATTCACTTTTACTTCGGGAAATACTCTACCATTAAATCTTGTCAAGAATAACTCTCACACACTGTCAATTCAACTAACACCGATTGCTGGTGGACAAATTAATGAAACACTCTCTATCGTCCACGATGCTTCATCTAAGGCAAGAATGTTAAACCTTACAGGTAATGGGGTTCCTGCTGCTCGGATGCAGATTAATGAGAAATCAAACGATTTCAAGATTGTTCGGATTAATACAGATAAATCATTCGATTTTGAAATCTCCAATATCGGTACTGCCGACATGAATATTAACAACCTGAGTTTCCTTGGTGCAGGAGCAGTTGCATATTCAATTGTTGCTGGTGGCACATTGCCAATTATTATCCCAGTAAGTTCCTCTCACAAAATATCCGTTCAGTTCAAACCAACTGCAGATATTGTTTACAATGCTGACTTGAGCATCACTCACGACGCAATTAACGAAACTTCACCACTTGTGCTTACACTCACAGGTGAAGGAACGATTCTCAATCCTGAGATTCTCTTAAATCAAACAAGTCCCTGGGATTTTGGAACTGTGGCTACAACATTACCTTCGATGCAAAATCTCGAAATCGAAAATACCGGTTCAGATGATTTAACCGTAACGAGCTTGACTTTTACAATTGGAACAATATTCAGCGTTGACAGTATTGAGAATACTACCGGTAATGCTGTTAATCTACCAGCAGTTGTATCACCAGGTGAAAAAATCATCGCTAAAATTAAATTCTCACCAACTGCAACAACAGTTTACAACGACACTTTGTCAATTGTTCACGACGGCACAAACGAAACATCTCCTTTGTTACTCAGCATTACCGGAACCGGCAAATTGGAAGTAACAAGAACATTCACAATGACAAAACAGATTGTGAACTGGACAGTTCCTGCAGGTGTTACATCCATCAGAATTGAAGCATGGGGTGGCAAAGGCGGTGGTACATCCGGTGGAAAAGGTGCAAGAGTTCGAGGTGATTTCACAGTAACACCTGGCGAAACACTAAAAATTATCGTCGCAGAAACAGGTTACGTAACTGCCCAAGGTCCACGCTACGGCGCAGGTGGTGGCGGTGGATCTTTCGTTTATCGCAATGCAACAGATCTTCTGCCGATGTTGATTGCTGCAGGTGGTGGCGGACAATCAGAATATAATTACAGCACTTCAGCAAACGGTGGTGATGGTTCTGGTACACAAACTGCAACACCTGGTGCAGGAACCGGCTCTGGAAATGGTGGTACTGGCGGTAACGGTGGTGCAGGCGGTCGAAATGTCAGTAGATATTCAACTGGTGGTGGTGGCTGCGGCTGGCTTACAGACGGTCATAACGGCTTGTTACTCAGAAATCCTGAAGGAAAAGGTGGAGAATGTCCACTAAATGGTGCTGCTGGTGGAATCTTTACACACAGTCCAAGTTACTGTGTTGGCAATGCTGGTGACGGCGGTTTCGGTGGCGGTGGCGGAATGTCTGACAACACCGGTGCTGGCGGAGGTGGCGGAGGTTACAACGGTGGCGGCGGTGGTAATAACTACATGGGTTCAGGACAATGGGGCTCTGGCGGTGGCGGCGGTTCATACAATGGTGGAACAAATCCGTCTAATTCATCTGGTGTTCGAACAACACATGGCGAAGTTAAAATCACATATTAAACCGAGAAATAAGCAGAAGCAGGATTCAACAAAGTCCTGCTTTTTTTTCTGAAATTTATTTATTCGAAAACAGAAATATTGTTGACATGAATAGACATTAATAAATTATGATTTTCTTGAAAAATCACTCTTTCAACATTAAATTATCATTGACTAAAACTGACATAAGTGGATAAAAGCAAAAAGTGCTTTCTTTCACTTTTTAATGTTTCAATCTAAATTTCATCATCCAAATCAGATGATGATTTACATTGGCTGCACGCTGCCCAGAGAGGAGTCCAATGAGTACAAGAGTTTTGATAATCGATGACGAAGCGGAAATTCGGCGAAATTTATCATTTGGGCTGACACAGGAGGGTCTTTCCTGCACAACTTGCCCTGATGGAATTTCAGCGATACACGAGCTCTACAATGCCCGTGAAAAGAAGATTGGCTACGATTATTTAATCACCGATATTTTCATGCCTGACATTGATGGCTTGAAAATCCTGAAGGTAATCAAGAGCGAATTTCCTGAACTTCCTGTGCTGGTCATAACTGGTTTCGGTAACGAAGAGCTTGAAGCCACAGCTCTAGCAGAACATAACACAGGTTTTCTTGACAAACCTTTCGAAATTTCTGAGCTTGTTGAATCAATGAAAAAGCTCAACCCCGGCGCAACAACTCTTGAACCTAAAGTAGCCGAAGAAGAACCTATCCTTGAAACAAGAGAATCAATCAGTTCGTATATTACGATTCGACTGAATGAGCCAGGTCGCGACATGGATATATACAATCAGCTTTACTCAATGAAAGGTGTTGCAACATGTGACGCGGTTCATGGAGATGTTGACATAATTATTCTTGCTCAAGCATCCTCAGAGCAGGAAATGGATGAGCTTCACGAAGGCATCAAGATAATCGAGGGTTTGGAAGTCGTTTCACTTTCGAAGGTCGAGAGAATTAAGCTTGATAAAGATGTCAAAGAATTCATCGATATTTACAAAAAAGCAGTCAAAGAAGCAATGCAAAAGGAAATGCCGAAAATTTCCGCCACCAAGAGCTATGTCATCGTGGACATCGACAGAAATGAGATTCAACAGATTTTCGCAACTCTGTTCTTCCTCGATGAAGTTATTTTCTGCGATGTTATTGACAATGGAACAAAACTTATTGGGATTATCTCGGAAACAGGTGCTTTTGGTAAAACTCCTCGCGTTATCGAGAAACTCAGCCAGATTGACGGTGTACTTAGAGTTAAGGAATCACGAATAATCAAACTCAGAGACGAATAATTTCACTTTAACATAGAATAGCAAACTGACTGAGATTCAGCAGGTGTCTGATAACGTGTTGTATGATTTACAGACATTAGTTTGGAAGGAGATAGAATGACAGATAATGTGAAAAATATCGCCAGCAAGGAAGATGCCGGTTTCTCTTACAGACTTTGGCGTTACGACGGTGAACCTGGAGAATTAATTCCGCTGCTACAGTCCGCACAGGACCACTTCGGTTATATTCCACGGCGTGCCATAAAATACATTTCAGGCGTAACAAAAATTCCAGAATCAAAGATTTTCGGCGTTATCACGTTTTACAGCCAGTTCAAACTGAAACCTATGGGCAAACACGTTATCCGAATGTGTATGGGCACCGCCTGCCACGTCGCTAACGCTAAATCATTGCTTGATACAGTGCAGGACGAGCTTGGCATTGAAGTCAACGAAAGTACCGAAGATGGGGTTTTTACCCTGTTTACAGTCGCTTGTATCGGCTGTTGCTCGCTTGCGCCTGTTATGATGGTTGACGATGAAACCTATGGAAACCTCTCGCCTGCAAATGCAAGGAAGATACTGCGTAAAATTCGCAGAGAAACCCTTAAAAAAGTAGATTCAGAGGTAAAACAATAAACTTCTTCTTTCGGGAGAATCGCATGTATAAAATCATTGTCGGCATGAGCACTTGCGGAGTATCAGCTGGTGCCAGACTCGCATATAACAAGCTCGAAGAACTTCTCAATAATGAGAAAAATGAGAAAGACATGCTTTCATTCACGGGCTGCATCGGAATGTGTTATAAGGAGCCGCTCGTAGAAATTCGTGAAGGCAGCAACCGTTATATTTACGGCGATGTAACGCCTAATAGAGCGACAGAAATTTATGAATCGCATGTCAAAAATGGCAAAGCTATCGATGAATATATCATTTATTCAGTAACTGCGGATGGAAAAGAAGCAGGCTCTGAGCTTAGTTTCATTGGGCAACAGGAAAGAATCGTGCTGCAAAACTGCGGTCTCATTAATCCTGAATTAATTGATGAATACATCGAGCAAGGTGGATATGTTGCAACGAAAAATGCACTTACCGAGATGAAACCCGATGAAATCATCGAAATAATGAAGGATTCAGGGCTTCGTGGACGTGGGGGTGCTGGCTTCCCAACCGGCTTAAAATGGTCTTTTGCAGCGGGTGTAAAAAACGATGTAAAATATGTCGTTTGCAATGCTGACGAAGGCGACCCTGGCGCGTTCATGGACAGGTCGGTTCTTGAAGGTGACCCGCACGCTGTTCTCGAAGGCATGATAATTTGTGGCAAGGCGATTGGAGCGAGTTTCGGCTACATTTACTGTCGCGCGGAATATCCTCTTGCAATCAAGCGCCTTCAGATTGCAATCAAGGCTGCAAGGGAAAAAGGATTTATCGGTAAAAATATATTAGGTTCTGGATTCGATTTTGAACTTAAAATCAAGCAAGGCGCAGGTGCCTTTGTTTGCGGCGAGGAAACAGCACTTATTGCGTCAATTGAAGGTGAAAGAGGCATGCCGCGCATCCGTCCTCCGTTCCCCGCGGTTTCAGGAGTATTCGGCAAACCCACAAACAACAACAATGTTGAAACTTATGCGAATGTGCCGTGGATTATCGTTAAGGGAGCATCTGAATTCAGGAAATACGGAACCGAGAAAAGCCCTGGAACAAAGGTTTTCGCGCTTGCCGGGAAAATAAAAAAAGGCGGTCTCTGCGAAGTTTCTCTGGGTTTGAAAATTGAAAATATCATCTTCAACATCGGCGGCGGAATCAAGGAAGACAAGGAATATAAGGCGGTTCAGATGGGTGGACCTTCTGGCGGATGTATCCCAGCACACCTCAAGGATACGCCCGTTGATTTCGAAAATATTCCGAAGACAGGTGCGATCATGGGTTCAGGCGGCATGGTGGTCATGGATGAGACAACATGCATGGTTGATATGGCGCGGTTTTTCCTTAATTTTACTCAAGATGAATCATGCGGAAAATGTACGTTCTGTCGCATCGGGACACGTCGAATGCTTGAAATCCTTGAGCGCATCACAATCGGCGAAGGCAAACCCGAAGACCTTGACACGCTGTTGGAACTTGGAGAACGCATCAAAGAAGCGAGTCTCTGCGGTCTTGGGCAGACTGCGCCAAATCCTGTAATCACGACAATTAAGTATTATCTGAACGAGTACGAAGCGCATATTAACGACAAAAAATGTCCTGCGCATAACTGCAACGCACTTGTTAATTTCGTTATTATCCCTGAGAAATGTACAGGCTGCACACTTTGTGCGAAAAATTGTCCGGTTGATGCGATTGCTGGCGAGAAGAAGCAGGTGCATATTATTGACCATGAAATCTGCGTGAAAT
>JAIOTL010000075.1 GCA_021106775.1 Planctomycetota bacterium
CATTGTCATTCCTGCGAAAGCAGGAATCCAGAATCTTGTCATTGCGAGGGAATGAAATGACCGAAGCAATGACATCGGAAGTTTTTTGTGCTTTTCGTGTATTTCGTGGTAAATAATCTTCATTCTTACCGGAATCCGAGATTTGTGGAACAATCTCTGCGAAATCTGGTAATTCTGTGAAATATGCAAAGGATACACAATTTAAAAGTACGTTTACGTACCCCTATTCGTATTCGATGGTGGCTGGCGGTTTGCTTGAGATGTCGTACACAACACGATTGAAGCCTCGTACTTCGTTAATAATCCTGCGTGCAATTCGGTCAAGCACCTCGTAAGGCACACGCGCCCAATCCGCCGTCATTGCATCAACGCTCTCGACAATGCGAATTGATGCGATATTTTCGTATGTGCGTTCATCGCCCATGACACCGACGCTTTTTACCGGCAGCAGAACCGCGAACGCTTGCCAGACCTTGCGATAGAGGTTGGCAGCACGAATTTCCTGAAGCACAATCGTATCCGCCTTGCGCAATAGCATGCATTTCTCGTGAGTAACATCGCCAATTATACGCACTGCCAAGCCCGGACCAGGAAAAGGCTGACGCCATACCATTTCTTCAGGTAATCCAAGAGCAGTACCGATAACACGCACTTCATCCTTGAAAAGATGGCGTAAAGGCTCGATAAGTTGAAAATCAAATTTATCCGGAAGTCCACCAACATTGTGATGCCGTTTTATCGTCGCTGTCGGACCGTTATGAGCAGGCACTGACTCGATTACGTCAGGATAAAGAGTGCCTTGCGCCAAAAACTTCGCATTCTTGATTTTCCGGGCTTCGTCCTCAAAAACGCGGATAAATTCATGCCCGATTATTATTCGTTTCTGCTCAGGGTCAGTTATACCAGCAAGTTTCGTGAGAAATCTATCACCAGCATTAATGATGTGCAAATCTGTCTTGAAATGATTCCCGAACATTTCCTTTACAACCGCGTTTTCACCTTCCCGCATCAGCCCGTTGTCAACGTAGATGCACGATACACGGTCTCCCAGTGCACGATACAATAATGCTGAGACAACGCTCGAATCTACTCCCCCAGACAGCCCGACAATAACGCGTTCGTCAGCTTTTACGAGTCTTTGCAGCTCGTCAACCGTGGTGTCGATGAACGATGTCATCTGCCAGTCGCCTTTTGCCTTGCACACTTTAAACAGAAAATTCCTTAAAAGTTCTCTGCCTTTTATCGTGTGATTGACTTCGGTGTGAAATTGTATGCCATAAAACGGATATTTTTCGTGTTTTACCGCAGCATATGGACAGGATGGCGTCGATGCGAGATGAATAAACTGTTCACCGGGATTTTCTACTCTGTCACGATGCGACATCCAAACCGTTGTGTTTTCACCTTTTCTGATAATATCATCGAAAAATTCGTCATTATTTTCAATATGCAGCTCTGTTCGCCCAAATTCACCGCCAGCACCGACGTCGCTTCCTGAAATCACATTGCCGCCTAACGCCTGACAACCAAGCTGCATCCCATAACAAATGCCCAGCACCGGAATCCCGAGTGTAAAAATCTCATCAGCCATTTTCGGCGCATCTTCTTTGTAAACACTTGCAGGACCACCCGATAGGACAAGACCAAGCGGTAATTTCTGCTTAATTACTTCCACCGTTATCTCGCTGTACGCCATTATCTCGCAGTAAACATTTTGCTCTCGAATCTTTCGAGCAATTAGCTGCGTGTACTGCGAGCCTAAATCAATCACTAAAACTTTCTGATATGCTGTTATCTGCTCAGTTTTCGGTAAAACCATAAATCACTCTCTCAAAAGGGCAAGGTTGAAAATATTGTTGTAAAAATATGTGTTGGTTTGTGTGTCATTCCTGCGAAAGCAGGAATCCAGTAACACTGTTTTTCATTGTATTCGCTGGATTCCCAATCAAGTTGAGAATGACAAAAACATTATTTCTGTACGACTACCGAAAATATTAGACCTTAATTTAAAATTTTCGCAAGGTTGTAAAATTTCTCTCAAAACAGACGATTAAAAAGAAACAACATGAGGGGAATATGCGTCCGTTTCAATATTTTATCGGAATGCTTCTATTTGTAATTATAGCGATTGCTTCTGTTATCAAGCAGGTGCAGGTTTATGAAATTGGATACAAGCAAAGCGAAATTGAACAAGAAATTATCGACCATAAAGAAGAAATAAGGATTCTCAAGAAAAAGATTGCAGAGAAAACAAAACTTGAGTATCTGAAGGTGAAGGCGGAGGAATTTGGTTTACAGCTCATTCCACCTGAGGAAGCCGCTAAAATCGCCAATTCAAACGATTAACTATGGAAAATCGCGGAATGAGAAAAAAATGTAACCGATAAAAACAATACCGATTATCCACGCCAGAAAATACGCGAAAACTCCGAAACAACTCATAATTGGTGTATCGTAACCTTCAACAAAATTCCACAAAACATTGAATTTGCTGAAATCTGGCACAATGTACGTCAATCCCATTAGAATTTTATTAAACCCAAGGTTAAAAAACTCTGTACTAAATTGCGTTGCCCAACTCACATTGTATTCAGTTCCAGCAACCTTTTTAAGCTCAAAGCTCATCTGCCTTTCAACGAACATGATTGTCTGGGGAATTTTATTAACCGAGTATGCCAGAAACCATATCATAAATCCACCGATTATTGATGTATAAGGTGAGAAAAAAGCTGAAAGCATAAGCACAAAAACGAGAATAAACAAGACTTTGCTCAGTTCAACTGCGAGGGTTTTTGCAAAAGAGCTACCAAGCGATGTTTTATCAATTAGAAGCCTGATGCTTTCTGGTGAGAATGCAAGATTATACGGAAATTCGTTAAACTCAAACGAGATTATCGACTTTCCATCAACAGAAAATATTGAGCTTGGCAGTTTGATTTTGTATTTTGACGGGTCATGAAAACTAATTTTCTTTGTTACTTCCGGGAGCAAGCGTTGAGGGTGTTTTGCAGTTAAAATCCATTCGCAATCCTGCATTTCGCGATATCTGCGCATACTAATTCCTGTGCTGACATCCAGCGTAACGGTCTCAATAGATTGTAAATCAACGTTCTCATTGGAAATATTAAACACCGTTTCAACGATATTTTTATGCTGGTCAACAAGATAAATCGCTGGAATTTCCTGTAATCCAGTGAATTCCTTGCGAAAAGTATCTCCGAAAATATCCATGGTCTGTGGTTTAACAAAAGTTTTTATGCTTGTTAAATCAGCGTCTTCATCGCTTCCGCTAACAGAGAAAATAATCGCAAAATACCCGCAAATTCCAAGAATTATGAAAACTAAAAGAATCACTACCGAATAACCTGCGCTTTTGCCGATAAAATAGCTGCCGCGCGAAATCGGTTTGCTGAAAAGCATCTGAATTCGCTTACTTTCAATCTCGAACGGAATGCTGAATGCCGCTGAAAAAAGTGCGCAAATTATGCTTGTTCCCGAAATTATGAGAACAATCCACTGCCGCATCAGTTTTACCTTGTCAACTTCGGAGATTGACTCGACTGTGCTGCTTAAAACTACTGCAATCAAACCGATAATGAATATGATAATAAAAATCCGCGACCGCACCGCTTCTTTGAAAGTCAAGCCTGCGAGAGCGTAAATCGGATTGAAGTTTGGCAGATATCTGATGTTCATCTCGCTTTCTTACTTGATTTTATCACTTCTACAGGAATTTATAATTTCGTTGAAAATCCTCGAGTATTCGGAGTTCCAACCCTTCGGAGTAGTTGACATCTTGAATTTAATCTGCCGGTTCAGCTCCCAAACCGCTGAATCAACAAATACAAAATTCTTCTGAAACCTGCTGTCATAATCCTCGTAAACGACCTTCCAGCCCTTGAGTACGTTGCCCGAATCGAAAAGTCCACACCCCTTGTCATAAAGTCTGAATGCGTTCGTTTTACCAGATGTATCTGACATTTTCGCTTTCAAAACTTTGTCAAGATTTTCGTTTATGTTTGATGCTTTGTAAAAATATTCATCACCGTTTTCAGGCTCAACCGTGAGTATTGCAGGCTCTCCGTTTTTCAGCTCACGTGAAAAAGTATGTTTACCGTTTTCCGAAGCAATCCAAATCCATGTATTCTGCAGGTCAAAATTGAAGCCGTCAACAACTTTGATAACTTCTTTGTTTTCTATAAAATTTATAGGTTGAGGTGTGATATTAACATTGTCCTGACCGGTTCTAAGCCTGTGCATTTGGTATTTTGTTGCTCGCAGACTACGGCATGATTGGATGATTTCACGGAAATTGTCCGCCCAATATTCACCCCAGCCTTTGGGTGTCGTAACAAGCTTGAAAATTATCTGACGCTTCATCTCCCATATACCTGCTTGAGCGTAAACCGCAGTCATTCCCGCAAATGCATCTCGGTCGGCATAATCGTGATGAATAACCATCCAGCCCTTGAGAAGCTTGCCAACTTCGAAGTATCTTTGACCACTTTTTTGGAAACGGAACACATTCGTGCCATAGCGCATCGCCCAGTACATGCGGGCTGCAGTTTCGTTTGCAAGTTGCTGTTTTATATCCTGCCAATGATAAAAATATCTATCCCCTTCGATAACCTCGACCGTGAGATATGCGTATTGACCGTTAAGAGGACCGTCTTTGAATATCCAGAGTGAGCGGTCGGTGTTAGGTTCTGCAAGTTTCCATCCGCTTTTCAGCGTAAATTTAAAATCCTCGATTTTGTCCCAGTCCATTATTCTATGCTGTTCCAGCGAGCTGTTCGTAGCAATATCTTCGTCTTCAATAGTTTCTACACCATTGCCACATGAGACCATCAAAAGCACGAAAATGCTGAGAATTGTAATCGATAAATACCGCATTTTTCCCTCCAAACAGTTTAACTGCTCCAGCATTGCTGGTTTAAGTTTACAACATTGTCAATAGGTCAAACAACTCTTGAGTCCTATTGTCAATGCCGTGAGTAAAAACAGGTTTACCTGTATTTTAATTCGATTTTTTCTTAAAGGAATACATTTTTGCTGATGCTTGCTTTTGATTAATGTGCCTTTGGTTTCTTTTTCTTCTTTGTAAATGTGAGAAGCAGATTGATGCAGATGTCGGCGAATCCGCTTGCTAACAAGCCTACCAGAGCAAACAAATACATAAACATCGTGATTGAATCGAACAATATTCTGCCTGTGAGACTAGAGAATTTTTTTAGTTCTTGTGGGAAATAGGTGGGTACAATTTTCGTCGATTCATATGTCCAGTATGCGATTAAACCAACAATAAACAGGCTTGTAAGCCAAAACAACAGTTTATGGAAAGAACCACGCTTTGAGACAAAAATCCCGTCAAGGAAGTATAAAAACGCGATAAATGCAGGTATAATCACGAACAGATTCAACGGGAAATTTCCGATAATCGCTTTGAAGTGAAAGTAAACATTAATGCTGTAAACATTTTTATCGAATAAAGCAATTAAGCCGACGAAACCCATGAATGTCATTATCGGCAGAAAACTCCAGAATCTCGCACCTTTACGCTCCGGAAAGTACGCCCGAAGCGAATTGTAAACAAAATTTCCAACAAAAGCAAAAGCAAGTGCAACGTAGAACGGTATGAAATTCTCGCCATGAAGCACATGTAGTGTGTACTTGAAAAACTCATCAAAAGGTGGAAGTCCCATGTTTATTGTGTAAATCCAGGGTGCAGCAACTGCGAGAACCAGTAAAATACCCCGCACCGCAACCGCTGAAATTCTTGCAATTAAAAATGCTGCCAGCCCAACCGCTAAAGGCAGAAAAAGGATGAATAATTCATTAAACTTCGTTGGAAATCCCTCATCATATTGAACTTCATACATCACTTTCGACAAAATCAATATTATCGAGTAAATAAAGAGGATTGTTCCCCACATATAACCTTTTTGCTTGCCGTAATCCTTCAGAGTCAGGCTTTTTTTCTTCTTTTTCTTGACTTCCAAGCTTACCGGCGAAGTTATATCAGCGACCCTTGAGCGCGGGTTATGCTTGTGTTTGTTCGGTTTTTTTGCGTTCATATTCTCCTCAATTCTATTACTTACAACGAAAACTTATTATCATTGTTCATAATTGCGTGTTTAAAGACAGTTTTTTCCTCTTTTTGTTCATCGAATTTTCAAGTTATGCAAGAAAGCTCATAACGAGTAATGATATGTAAACTTATTTATATCTGATGAGTAAACTATGATTATAAAGTTATTTGCATAATGCTAAAATGTATTAAATAATTGAGAGGCTAAAATGAATTCCAGCAAAGCAGGCATAAACTTACATTGCCCCAGTTGCGGGTTCTCCTTTGAGATATTCGATTTGGATCTCAGCTCATATAATTGCCCGAATTGCGATACCGAAATTGTTGTGCGTACAAAAGAAAGTACCGCGAAAATTGCACGGACAGAAACTTTTATCGGCAAAATCGATGATAAACCACGACTGAAACCCGGAACAAATCTTAGCGGTTTCGAGTTGATAAGCGAAATCGGTAGAGGCGGCATGGGTGTAGTTTACAAAGCTCTGCAAAAATCACTTAAACGCGAAGTCGCTCTTAAAATTCTGCCTGAACATCTTTCAGACGACGTTGAATTCATCAAACGTTTCAATCGTGAAGCACAAGCTCTGGCAACACTTACCCATCCGAACATAGTCTCAATTCTTGACAGGTGCGAAAGCGACGGAATATATTTTTTTGTAATGGAATTTGTCGACGGTAAAAGTCTGCGCCAGATAATGCGAAACAGACGCTTAAACACAATCCAGATTCTCGGCATAATGTCCGATATTTGCAGCGGATTGGCGTATGCACATTCGCAGGGAATCATACACCGCGACATCAAACCCGAAAACATTTTAATTGATACAAACGGGATTGTAAAAATTGCAGATTTCGGACTCTCGATAATTTTGCGAAAAGACAGCGAATTCAGCAGAATCACCAATACCGCAATTACAATGGGCACACTCGATTATATGTCTCCTGAGCAAAGAATTTCAAGCAAATCCGCTGACCATCGTACAGATATCTATGCTGTGGGAGTTATGCTATACGAACTCCTTACCAACGAAATACCTGTTGGCAATTTCGAACGCCCATCAATTCTTGAACCAAATCTTCCTCGCACAATCGATGATATCGTCTTCAAAGCCATGAAATCCAGCACTTCTGATAGATATCAGACAATTAATCAGCTTAAAGACGATATTGACGCTCTCATGGAAAACTTGAAAAATTATAATCGAGGTCCAAACAGATTTGATGAACCTATGCCAATTCCGGTTGCCCAGCCAGTTAATGCAGACGATAACTCCGATTATCAACAACCTCCCTGGGAAAAATGGAACCACTTTCACCAAAACAAACGTAAAGATTTTAGAAAAAAAGGATTTTTCAAAACTATTTTCAGCTATGAGTTTATAATCGTAGCACTTTTCATTTCGATTCTTGTTGTCCACTTCATAATTCCAATTCTTATACTGCTTTTAATCATAAGAATCGTGTTCGGTCATTTTTTTAGAAAAAAAGCACAAAAAACTGATATAGGTTCTAATATTGCACAGTCAAAAGCATCCTACACCGTTTTTGACAAAGACCCCGTTACTGCTAATGATAAGTCTCAGGTGGAAGATGAATATAGGAAAAAATCTGTGGAAAAAGCAAAAATACCCGAGAATGCCAAAGACTTCTTCAACAATATGAAAAACCAGCTCAAACTAAAATTCAAAAGCATAAAAGAACATATTCAGTCAGATATGGAACATTCCTTTCGAAAAGAAAAATCGCTAAGCAAAGAAGAACTTGGACGTGAAATAGATATACGTATTCGCGAAGAAGTTGAAAAAAAACTCGGGATTGAACTTGAGAAAATACGACAGGAAGAAGGAAATTCAAGTCCAAGATTCGGCATATTAACTCTGATTGCAATGCTGCTTTTGATTTTCTCAACGTTGGGAATATTCGGAGTAGGTTTTTTCATCTTTGGTCGTGAGTTTTTGCTTTTTGAATTGTATTCGCATGACTTCAAAATGATTTTGAACTTCGTCGAATGGAGCAAATTTTCAGGTTTGGCAATTTTATTCTCAATGTTCCTTTTTTCAATGATTACCGCAGGTGCATGTAAAAAATTCAACAAATACGGCAAAGCAATGGCACTATTGGCACTTTTCTTAACGCTGGGTGTAAGTTTTTTCTGGATACGCGAATGGAAGGGCTTAAACAAAGATATTACGGAATTCCAGCAAATTGAACTGACAACACGAACAAATGCAAAGCATTCAGCAACGTATCTGCAGGATATCGTGAATAATCCCGACGAATTCAACGCACCATTTAATGCCACCCGTTTGATAGCGATGAAAACACTTTTTGATACCAATATCACGGAATATGAAATTGCGCGTGAAAACCTTCGTAAATCAAATGATACTGACATTCGCATTTCATGGATGAAAGCCGCCAGGTTCAGCCGAATGAAAACGACGATTTCCGAGGTTGAAAGCTTTCTTACAGATAAATCTCATGAAGTTGTTCATGAAACGCTTCAGTTCCTCATTGAAAAGTATCCGGACAGAGGCTTACAGAGTATTCGAGTGAATTATCCTCAATTTTCGTATGAGAATAAAAAATGGCTTATTCGTGAAATCGGCAAACAAACTCCCAGAAATGCACTCGAATGGCTTATCAGTCTTGAAAAAACTAAGCTTGATGATGAAATTAACAACGCCATCAGCAAATACAGGACTCTGCGGGCTTTACCGCATCAGGCGAAGTTGTTGTTCAGCGA